>JAYSVA010000281.1:0-1537 GCA_043718785.1 Hyphomicrobiaceae bacterium | reverse complement strand
GTTGGTGATGGCGACGCGGAACACATAGCGCGCCAGATACTGCAGGACAGCGTCGCCACCGTCGCCCCAGGTCGCGCAATGCACGACCCATGGCTTCTTCCAGACCGCTGGCGGCACAACGAGATCAGGACGGCGTTTCGATAGCGCCGCCATGAGCTTACCCCGCACCAGCCTGGCCAAGGCCTTGGTCGGCATCAGGTAGGCTGGCCGCGCCGGATGCCAGTTCTGGCCCTTGAGGCCATCATCGGCGACACCGCCGCCGGTGACGAGGCAGTGGACGTGCGGGTGGTAGATCAGCTGCTGGGTCCAGGTGTGCAGCACGGCCAGAACGCCGACGGTGCCGCCGACACAGCGTTTGTCGCGGGCCAGCTCGATGATCGCCTCGCCCGTCGCCTGCATCAGCGCGGCGTAGCCGTCGCGCTGATTGGCGCGCAGCAGGGCTCGTAGTTCCGCTGGCACGGTGACTGTGACGTGGAAGTACGGGCATGGCAGTAACTCGGCTTGGCGCGCGGCCAGCCAGCGCTCAGCCTGATCAAGGTGGCATGTCGGGCAGCTCCGGTTACGGCAGGAATGGTACGAGTAGACCTCGGCGCTGCAGTGGTTGCAGCGCCAGCGGTGCCCGCCGAGCCTTTCGGTGCGGCAGGCCAGAATGTCGGCGATGGCGCGGGTGTGCGACGGCAGCACCGCCGCTCCATGCGCCGACAGGTAATCATCCGCGAAACGGCGGAAGACGTCGCCAAGCTCGATCACGGCAGACCTCTTGGATCAGAGGCCGGTCATCAGCTTGTCGAGGATGCCTTTGAGCGTGGCGCGCGTGGGCTCGGTCAGGTGCGTATAGATCGACGTTGTCGCGATGTTCGCGTGTCCGAGCAAAATCTGGACAACGCGCGTGTCGACACCGGCCTCGAGCAGCCGTGTCGCGTAGCTGTGCCTGAGGGAATGCGGCGTAGCGTCGGTCGTGATGCCGGCTGCGGTGGCCACGCGACGGAACGTCTGTGACAATGCTTTGCGGGTGAGCGGCCCGTCGCCATGGGCGCTCGGGCAGAGCCACCGCTTGTTGCCATGGGCTTGCCAGAGCCGGCGCAACTCGGCGAGGACTGGCTGCGGCAGCGGAACCCGGCGCTCCTTGTTGCCCTTGCCGGTGACGTGGATGAAGCCTTCGACCCCATTGATCGCCGTGACTTCGAGCGTCGCCGCTTCGCTGATGCGCAGACCGCATGCATACATCAGCAGGAAGCCCGCTTTGGAGGCGGGCTTCCTTACGCCGCTAATGACCGCTCGCGCCTCGGCGTCCGACAAGACGACCGGCAGCCGTCTGTGCTTTGGCGGTTTGACTCTTTTTTTGAGAACAACGGCCAGTCGCGATCAAGCGTGCAGGCAAAGAAAAACTGGATGCCGCCATGATACGGTCGGAAGGTGCCACGCGCGGCACCACGCCCGTCCCGCAGATGCAGGAGATAGGCGCGCACCTCAGCCTCGCTCAGCAGATCCGGGGAGCGCCGGTAGTAGGCGGCCAGGCGGCGAACGCCTTGGATGT
>JAYSVA010000029.1:0-11038 GCA_043718785.1 Hyphomicrobiaceae bacterium | reverse complement strand
CAAAGCATAACCCCGGCCAGCCCAAAGGCACGCCGGGATCTTGCTCCAGCACGCTCGAGTTCAGTCATCAGTTGCGACTGCGGTCCACCAGTTTGTTGGCCTTGATCCAAGGCATCATCGCTCGCAGTTTCTCGCCGACAACCTCGATCGAGTGCTCGCTGTTCAGACGACGCCGGCTGATCAAGGTCGGTGCACCGGCGCGGTTTTCCAGAATGAAGCTCTTGGCGTATTCGCCGGTCTGGATATCTTTCAGCACCTGGCGCATCACGTTCTTGGTTTCTTCGGTGATGATGCGCGGGCCGGTCACGTACTCGCCGTATTCGGCATTGTTCGAAATCGAATAGTTCATGTTGGCAATGCCGCCTTCATAGATCAGGTCGACGATCAACTTCACTTCGTGCAGGCACTCGAAGTAGGCCATTTCCGGGGCGTAGCCGGCATCAACCAGGGTTTCGTAGCCAGCGCGGATCAACTCAACGAGGCCGCCGCACAGCACGACCTGCTCGCCGAACAGATCCGTTTCGCACTCTTCCTTGAAGCTGGTTTCGATGACGCCAGCGCGGCCGCCGCCGATGGCCGAGGCATACGACAGGAACAGGTCATGGGCGTTGCCGCTCTTGTCCTGGTGGATGGCGATGAGGCATGGCACGCCGCCGCCGCGATTGTATTCCGAGCGCACGGTGTGGCCTGGGCCTTTCGGTGCGATCATGCCGATGTCGAGATCGGCGCGTGGCTCGATCAGGTTGAAATGCACGTTGAGGCCGTGCGCGAACACCAGGGCGGCACCCTTCTTCATGTTCTCGTGCAGGTGGTCGCGGTAGATGTCGGCCTGCAGTTCGTCCGGCGTCAACATCATCATCACGTCGGCCCACTTGGCGGCGTCCGTGACCTCCATCACCTTCAGCTTCTGGGCTTCAGCCTTCTTGGCCGAGGCCGACCCTTTGCGCAGCGCGATCACGACATCCTTGACACCGCTGTCACGCAGGTTGAGGGCGTGGGCGTGGCCCTGGCTGCCGTAGCCAATGACGCAGACTTTTTTGCCCTTGATCAGGTTGATGTCGGCATCACGATCATAATAAACGCGCATGGAACTGGTCCTTGTTGGAGCGAAGTGAGATTGTGACAGACGCGTAACGAAAAAACGCGCCGCCGCCAATGGGAAAAGCACGCGGGGGTGGTGTGTGGCGATGGCGCAGGTCCCGGCAGAGACCCTTGCCAATCGTTGGGCGAAACGCTTCACTTCGTTCGTGAGTTCAGCAAAGTTGCGCTTATGAGGCGAGCAAAAATTGCTGGGCGAGTGCGATATAGTCTCGGTAATCGCGAAACGCATCAATCTCGTCCTCTGCGATATCTAGAGCCGCCGCTAGATTGGGCAATTCTAACTTGAACCGCGCAAAAGCCTCACCGATGTGCGCGGCTCCCGGTAACTGGGTCCCATCCGGGCGCTCACGAAGAAATCGTCTTACCAAACGTATGACTTCGGTTGGGTCATCACCATGGGCTGAAGGATCATTGCCGCCCACATCTGACAGATAGATCGGCAGCTTGTAGGGCGCAGCAACCATGACCAGCGCCGTTTTGTTTTTGTGCCGTTTACCTCCGAAACGTAGCGCACCAAGAAACAAGCCAAACTCGAACGGCATGTTAAAACGGGGCAGCCCGCTCGGATTGAGTTCCACCCGGGAAAGGTCGTGGACAGACTTGTCGCATGCATCAATCAGTCGGCACAGCTTGTCAAAGCGGATGTCGCCCGAATTGCTGTCCTCAAGTGCACATCGCACACGATAACCGCTCGCCAAAACGGTGAATAACAGTGCCTCGAAACAGGGCTTGTATTCGGCGTCGAACGGGCAATTGATGAAGACACTTAGGGCGCGGTCGGTCACGTGCGAGGAGCGCCCTTGCCCTTTGCAGTGATGTCCCTTGCAGTGATGACCTTACGAACAGCCTTTTTCAGATCAGAGTCACTGAAACGGCCAGACTTAGTGGCCTGTTTCACGACAACAAACCTGCCGCTGTCGCTGACCCGACCAATCTTCGAGCTTGCGACCGGTTTAGCACTTGCTGATGAAGACTTTGCTTTATTGACCATGAGCACACCTTAGTTCGTAGCCAGGACCGTGTGAAGTGCTCATCTTGTGCCAGCAGCCGTTGGGTTAGCGGGCCACGGGCCCTTATCGAAGTCTGCGTCGGCCGTTTCAACAACTTTGGGTCTACCCCTGGACTGTTAGGTAACGGCGGACCAGCGGCCAGCGCGCAACTTGGCGGTTGGGGCGCCTAACCCAATTACGCCCTCGTCAAACTGGCTGCAAAGGCTCCAAAGCCCTACTTACTGTTTCATGCTCGCGGGCAATCACGCGCAGGTAGGCACGTGCGGCAGCGTCCGGTTCTTTGCGGCCTTGCTCCCAGTCGCGTAACGTCCCAACTGGAATATGATACCGGCTGGCAAACTCTTCCTGAGAAAGCTTCAGGGCTCGGCGGATCATTGCAACCCGCGGTACGCGTGGCGCGGCCTCCCACTCAGCGTCGGTCATGGGCGCTGCGGACAGCTCATCTAGATCGGCTGCTGCCCCGTCGGCTTTAGCTGTTTTCGTCATGGTACCGCTTCCGCTCACGCGGCTCCGCTGTCCTTGCCGAAATGATCTGGATGCGCTGTCCACGAGGGGCGTACGCAACAACGAGCATGCGATCTCCGGCCATTCCGATCACAACAAATCGTTGTTCACCATAGTCGCCACGTCGGTCTTCGCGGGCGTCCCCGAACGGGTCATTAAACACCCGTCGGGCTTCATTGAAACTGACCTTGTGTCGAACGATGTTGAGTGCGGCCTTCTCGTCATCCCATTCGTACTCGGCGTCCTGCATAGTAGCGTACTACTGCCAAGCCGCACCAGCAAGCGCCATCACCCAATCGCCACCTTCTGTTCGGCTTTGTAGACCGAGCCGTCGTCGTCGGTCCAGGCGAACACGAAGGTACCGGCCTCCGGGACCTTGACGAAGAATGACAGGAACGGGTTAGCCGAAATGGCAGGGTGCCAGTCGGTCTTGAAGATCTCTTTGCCGTTAAACGAGGCGGTGAAGGCTTTGATGATCTTGCGTGGGATCGCCTTGCCGTCTTTGTCCTTACGGTTGCCGGACTCCATCTCGTGGCTGATCAGTGTTTTGACTTCGATGACTTCGCCAACTTTGGCGGTGGTCGGCATGCGCACGCGGGGCACAGGGGCTGACATAGTTTGTATCTCCCGATATCGATAAAGGTGCAGAGTTAAGTGGAGTATCACGAAGACTGAACTAGCCGCCGCAGCCGCCAATGGTCACTTTCACTTCGCGTTTGGCGGTATACAGAGTGCCATCAGCCATCTCGGCCACGGCGACAATGTTCTGTGTCGAAGCGAGGCGCAACCGGATCTGGGCGCTGGCTTTCGGCATCATTGGGGTGAAATAGAATGTCGCGACGCCCGGGTTCGGGTTGCCATCGGCGAAGATGTGCAGCGCCTTCACGTAGTCCTTATCAGTCATCGGGCTCTCAACGTCGACGTTCAGCGGCACGACGAGGCCGTTCTCAGCAATCGACGGCAGGTCGAGCTTGATTTTGCCCTCGGCCAGCTTTTTGCCAGCATAGAGCTTCTGTATCTCGGCTTCGACCTGGGCGGGTGCCGCCACGGCCAAGCGCGGGGCGAGCGTCAACGCCACGACACTTGCTACGCCACCCGCCACAAACGTGCGGCGACTTGCTTGGTTGCCTAGTCTCGTCATCCCATTCCTCCGAAACATTTGGTGTTTTCTGTCGCGCTTGCGATCATCATATGCAAATATCGCTATGCCAGAATAACGACTGCGGTTACAGTTGTCTACGGGCTTAGCGAACTCAATAGCATTGCGCCAACCAATTTCTCGGAAATGTGGCTCAAAACACTTAAGCGTTGAGAAACTGATGTCCGACCATCGCAGAGTACAAGACTGGAACCAAGCAGGCTGTTAGAAGCGAAAAAACAACGCGGAGGGGAAACTTCATGACCGAAAAATTGATACCTAGTTGGCCAGCGCACACGCGCCGCCTAAAGGCTGCACTCAGTGCGGCAGCGCTCGGCGTTGCGCTGATGTTCAGTTCGCAGATTAGCAGTGCATTGGCCCAAAATGCTGACGCCGAGAAGGAAATCGAGCGTTACCGGGCGATGATTAGCGATCCGTTTGCCAATCCGGGCTTTCTGTTCGTCGATCGCGGCGAGGTGCTGTGGAAAAAGGCCCGCGGCACAAAGAACGTCTCGCTTGAGACCTGCGATCTGGGTGAAGGTGCGGGCAAGCTCGAAGGCGCATTCGCCAAGCTGCCGCGCTATTTCAAAGATGCCGACAAAGTGCTGGACCTTGAGCAGCGCCTGTTATGGTGCATGCAGAATGTGCAGGATCTGGACACAGCCGACGTCGTCAAACGGAAATTCGGCAACCCGTCGGCAACCTCCGACATGCAAGACTTGGTGGCGTTTATTGCCAACAAGTCCAACGGCATGAAGTACGCGGCACAGCTGACCCACGACAAAGAGAAAGAAATGCTGGCCGTCGGCGAGGAGATGTTCTTCCGTCGCGGTGGTCCGTGGGACTTCTCGTGCGCCACTTGTCACGAAGTCGAGGGGCAGCGGATCCGCCTGCAAGCACTGCCAGTGCTCAGCAAACCGGGTAAGCCCGCACAAGCGACGATGGGCGGCTGGCCGACCTACCGCGTCTCGCAAAGCCAAGTCCGTACCATGCAGCACCGGCTTTGGGACTGCTTCTGGCAGATGCGCTGGCCTGATGCCACCTACGGCTCGGATGGGATCACGGCGCTAACCGCATATCTGTTGAAAAACGCTGACGGGGGCTTGATTGAAGTCCCGTCGATCAAACGCTAAGGGGGAAACCATGAAAAGCTTTTTCATTGGCAGTGGTGCTTTGGCAACCATCGCTTTGATCGCATCGCAGGCATTCGCACAGACCGCGACCACCCCGGCGGCGAAAGTCGACCCGAAACTGGTCGAAACCTACGTCAACTCGGTGTTTGGCAAAGCGCCCGATGCCTGGAAGGCGAAGATTGTGCAGGATGAATCCCAAAGGGTCTGTTCGGAAACGCGCAACAATCCGTCAAAGGCCCAGGCCGACCAGATCCTGGAGCGGGAGGGCAAGAACGTCGTCCTACCAGCCGATGGCAAGTACGTCGGCAGCTGGGCAGCCGGTGAGAAACTGGCGCAAAGCGGCTATGGCGGACGCCATACCGATGACCCGGCACTGCCGATTGGCGGCAACTGCTATGCCTGCCATCAGATGTCCAAGAAAGAAGTCAGCTACGGAACGATGGGGCCGCCGCTGGTCGAGTATGGCAAGGTGCGCAAGTATGACGAGGCCGACGCCAAGGCTGCCTACATCAAAATCTACAATGCCCAGGCCGTGTTTCCCTGCTCCAACATGCCGCGTCTTGGCCATAACAAGCACCTGAACGAACAGCAGATCAAAGATATCGTCGCGCTGTTGTTCGATCCGGAAAGCCCAGTGAACAAGTGAGTGTGCGGTGCTGCGGGGGCAAACTACGGTGGTTCGCCCCCTCATGCCACGCCGATTTTGTCGGCCTCACCCCGCCCGCAGCACCAGTCCGCGGGCACCCGAGCTTGGCTTAGCCGCATGGGCATGTGTATTGTGGCGAGATGACAGCCATCGTCGCTCCTTATGCCCCCAACCCTGATCGAACCTTGCTTCTCGCCATCGAGCGGGCGGGGGTGATGGCGTGGCCGGGCCTCGAGACGGCGGTGGTGGATGGCTGGTTGTGGCGGTTTGCCAACGGCGGATCGCAGCGGGCGAATTCGGTGTCGACACTCGACTACTCGGGTCACGATGTCGACCGGACCATTGCCGACGTCGAGCAGCGCTATCGCACACGCGGCGCGCGGCCGCAGTTCCAGATCTCCGACGTTTGCGCCCCCAGCGATCTCGACCAGCGGCTGCAGATCCGGGGCTATATCGCGAAAGACCGCTGCACCACGCTAATCCGACCTGCGCCGTCCGGCGACCAGGACTTCGGCGGCGAAAAAATTGGCCAAGGCTTTGAAATCTTCGACCGCGCGACGCCTGAATGGACGGATTGCTACACCAGCGTCATCACGCCGGACCGCCGCCGCACCGCGCCCGATATTCTGGCCCGCGTGCCACGTGGCGCAGCGTTCTGCGGGGTGCGCCGGGACGGCCGGATCGTTGCCACCGCGCTCGGCGTCACCCATGGCGGCATCGCCATAGCCGAGTGCGTCGCCAGCCTCGCCGAAGCCCGTGGCCAGGGCGCTGCTGGCACCGTGATGCGTGGCTTAGCCGCCTGGGGTGCCAGACAGGGCGCGCACACCATCGCGCTGCAGGCGCTTGAGCATAACGCCCCTGCCCAAGCGCTCTACCGCGCGCTCGGCTATACGCTGGCTGGCCACTACGACATCAGAGGATTGGCGGCGTAATGTTCGACAGCACGCTGCGGCCCTGGATTGATCCGCCGCTGAACCGGGCAGCGCGGCGACTGGTGCGGCGGCGGATTGGTGCCGATCAGATCACGGTGGCGGGGTTTGCCGTTGGGTTGACGGCGGCGGTGGCGATTGCGTTTGGGGCGTTCGGATGGTCGCTACTGCTGATCGCCATCAACCGCATCGCTGATGGGCTGGATGGGGCGGTGGCGCGGATCACCGGGCCGACGGATCGTGGCGGCTTCCTCGATATCACCCTGGATTTCGCGTTCTACGCCGCAGTGCCGCTGGCTTTCGCCGCCTATGATCCGAGCCGCAATGCGCTGGCAGCCTGTGCTTTGCTGGCCGCCTTTCTGCTCAACGGCAGTGCTTTTCTGGCGTATGCGGTCATTGCTGCCAAGCGTGGCCTGACCACTGCGGCGCAGGGCCAGAAGTCGATCTACTATCTGGCCGGATTAGCGGAGGGCACGGAGACCATCGCCGTATTCGTCGCCTGCTGCCTGTGGCCCGAGGCGTTCCCAGTGATCGCTTACGCGTTCGCCGGCGTATGCATGATGTCAGCGTTGGCCAGACTAGCACTCGGCTGGCTGGCGCTTGGACCACGAGCGGACGGCAGATAATCCCCCCTCCCTATCTGCCGTTCGCTTGTTTTTTCGACGAGGGCCCGCCCGTGAACAACTCACCGACCACTTCCAAACTGATGTTCTTGCCGTTTGCGCTGGTGATGCTGGCGGTGGGTGCGTTTGGCGGATCATTTCGGCCAGGCGTCTGGTACAAGGGGCTGGTGAAGCCGTGGTTCACGCCGCCGGATTGGCTGTTCGGGCCGGTCTGGACCGTGTTGTACATCCTCATTGCCATCGCCGGTTATCTGGTATGGCGACGCGCCGGATGGTCGACCGCGCTGGCGTTCTGGATCGCCAACGTCCTACTCAACGGGTTGTGGTCGCTACTGATGTTCGGCCAGAACCGCATTGATCTCGCCATGATCGACATCATCGGCATGTGGGCCACCATCGTCGGCTTCATGGTCACCGCCTACCGCATCGATGCCCGTGCCACCTGGTGCTTCGCGCCCTATCTCGCGTGGGTGTCGCTGGCGACGGCGCTGAATTTTGCGATCTGGCGGATGAATTAGGAAGAGAGGGAGTAGGGAGTGGGGAATAGGGAGTGGGAAGAATTGTTTGCCCACTCCCTATTCGCTACTCCCTACTCCCTCTCTTTCAAGCCTTCACGAACTTCTTCCGTGCCATCGACTCCGTTGCGCCGGGCGAGCGGATCATCAGGAAGCGGCCACTCCAGTCGTTCGGGATTTGCCAGCGGCCTTCGATTTCGGTCGCGTCGCCGTTGATCATGCCCTCGTAGTGCACCGCGTGATCCCAGCCGCCACCGCCATCATAGTTTTTCGAAAACATGACAGCGTTCTCAACTTTCGAGCCCGAGAGATAGGCGAACAGCTTGAGCGGCGCGCCGTTCCGACCGACCTCCGCCTCTTGCATCGAGCCGCTGAGCATCGTGCCGGCCTGAATCAGCGTGGCGACGAAATACACCGGCTCACGGAACGCCGGATAGCTGTACAGCCCCTGCCACACGCCGGTGAGGCTTTGTTTCGGCTCTGCCACGGCGGGGTTCCTCGATTGAAAACGGGAGTGGGGAGTAGGGAATGGGGAGTTGTAAAAACTACTCCCAACTCCCTACTCCCCACTCCCTCAATTCTCACTGCCCGCAGCACTTCTTGTGCTTTTTGCCAGAGCCGCACGGGCAAGCATCGTTGCGGCCGATTTTCGGTGCGGTACGGACGAATGGCGTCTGCGCGTGGCTGTGGCCATGCGAATGGCCGTGGTGATGATGGCCATGGCCGTGATCATGCGCGTGATCGTGCCCGCAACCGCAGGCGTCATCAACGGCGGCCTCCAGGGCTTTGCTCGGAAGCGGTGCAACGGCGTGGGGTTGGGTATCAGCTGACATGGTCGGTCCTATCAATGGGGAGCCGCATATACGCACAAAACCGGCGGTGGTGGAACCGTGCAATTGGGTGGGCTGAGGGGCGTGAGAAAATTCCCGAAAAAAGTTATCCCCGCTGGTTTGGCGTGTGTTACAGTATAAGAAGCGGTGAAAACCACTTATACTTAACGCCAAAGTATTTTTGAACTATTTTCAAGTTTTTAAAAATAGGTACTAGACAGCGTGACGCTACTATGGCAGTATTTGTGTATGGTCAGACAAGTGTGAGAGACGCTCCAACGAGCGAATAAGCCTCCACATCTCGCCAACACCCTGAAATTGACTGGTCTGCACAGCTCGCCCTCGTCGCGGGCCGTTCGTGTTTGGCCAGCCCTCATCTGAAGGTTCCGTCATGCCCCCCGATCTGCCCCAAGCCTTGTCGCTCAGCGACTGGGCCGCCATTCGTGCGGCCTACGAAGCTGGTCGTGAAACGCCCGTCCAAATCTCCCGCCGTTACGACATCCACCACTTCGCGATTTACAGCCGGATATGGAACGAAGGCTGGCTTGCTGCACCGCCCCCTCCACCTCACATCGAAATCGCTCAGCGCGACATCGACGTTGTCCTGCCAGTCAGTTCGCCCCTCAAGGGGGGAGGAGGCGGAAACCTGGAAGATCTGTATCAAGAGGACCCAACAACCAGCACCATGCCACCTACAAGCGAACCCGACCCCCTCGTGTTTCTCCCCCCCTCCCCCCTTGAGGGGGAGGGCCGGGGTGGGGGGAATGGCTCCGTCGGAACGCGCGGGCTGAAGCAACCACCAGCCAAAACCAAACGCACCGCGCGCCCGAAGCAGCAGGGCATGATCGACCGGCTATACCGGGTGATCGACAACAATCTCAGTCAACTGGAGGAAATCATGAAACATCAAAGCGACCCGAGCATAGCCGACAACGAGAAAGAAACGCGGACCATCGGCACGGTGATTGGCAATATCGAAAAACTCAAAGGGCTCGAAGACGATGCAGGAAAATCCCGCGCCAACAAGTCCGCCGCCCCGACCAACCACGCCGCCGAAACGGAGCGCCTGGGCCGTGAACTTGCGGAGCGCCTTGTCCGTCTGTCCAAAGACCTGCGGGCCTGAGCAACTGCTGGCGCTGCTGCCGCGCACGGGCACTGAACATGCCAGATTGTTGGCCGCCTGGCAGCTGTGGGCGCGCGATGATCAGCTCAGCCCGCATCTGGATGACGAGGCACCGTGGCGGACATGGGTGATTATGGGCGGGCGCGGCTCTGGCAAAACCCGGGCTGGGTCCGAATGGATCCGCCATCACGCGCTTGGCCTCGATTTGGCCAAACCTGGGCCGCCGCGCCGGATCGCGCTGGTGGCCGAAACCCTGGGGGATGCCCGCCGTGTGATGGTGGAAGGTGTCTCCGGCATCCTCTCCGTACACGCCGATCACGAACGGCCGCTGTATGAATCGTCGAAAGGCCAGATCACGTGGCCGAACGGCACCATCGCGCAACTGTTCTCCGGCGAAGACCCAGATGCGTTGCGCGGGCCGCAATTCGAATTCGCCTGGTGCGATGAGATCGCCAAATGGCGGCGGGCGGATGAAGCCTGGGACATGCTGCAGTTCGGCCTGCGCTTGGGCCACAATCCGCGTGCGGTGGTGACGACAACGCCGCGGCCGCTGCCGGTTCTGCAACGGTTGCTCGCTGACCCGACGACGGTGATCACCCGCACCCGCACCATCGACAACCGGGCGAACCTGGCGCGCTCGTTCATTACTGAGATGCAGCGCCGTTATGTTGGCACGGCGCTCGGTCGCCAGGAGCTTGACGGTGAACTGATTACCGAAGCGGCGGGGGCATTGTGGCGGAAAGACTGGATCGACAGCCTGCGCAGTAACGACATGCCGGAGCTGACGCGCATCGTCGTCGCCGTTGACCCACCGGTGACCAGCAATGCGGACTCTGACGCGTGCGGCATTGTCGTGGCCGGGCTTGGCATCGACCGCCGCGCCTACGTCATTGCCGACCGCACCATCCAAGGCCGCACGCCCGACGTTTGGGCGCGCGCGGCGGTTGCCGCTTACAAGGAATTCGCCGCCGACCGCATCGTCGCCGAGGTCAATCAAGGCGGCGATATGGTGCCGCTGACGTTGCACTCGATCGATGCGAACGTGCCAATCACGCAAGTGCGGGCGACGCGCGGCAAGTGGGTGCGCGCCGAACCGATTGCTGCACTGTATGCTGAAGGCCGTGTCGTCCACGTCGGCCAATACCCAGAACTGGAGGCGCAGATGCTGACCTTCGGCACCTCCACCCGAGGGCAATCTGCACAAGGGCGGGCCCGCAGCCCCGACCGTCTCGATGCGTTGGTGTGGGCGCTGACCAGTTTGATGCTCGACCGCGAGCCTCAGCCGAACATCAGACGGCTGTGACTTCACTTGTTCTCGGCTCTTTCCCTCCCTCCCCCATTGATGGGAGGAGATCGCATATGAACTAACCGCGGCCACACCGTCGCGGTTTTTCTCCTCCTCCCCCTTGAGGGGGGAGGACAGCACGGCTCGATTTTTGTCCTTCACAAAAATCGATTTGGCCGTGCGAGGTGGGGGTGACTTCGG
>JAYSVA010000280.1:0-1539 GCA_043718785.1 Hyphomicrobiaceae bacterium | reverse complement strand
CGGTCCCGATCAGCAGATAACCGATGATCGCGCCTGCCGCGTCGCGCAGCGCAGTGACCGAAACGACCGCCGGAAACCGGGTGCTGTCCTTGCGGATGTAGGTCAGTTCATAGATGTCTTCGATCCCGCGCGAAGCCTTGAACACCAGCGCCTCGAAGCCCGGCGTAATCGGCGTTTCCAGCTCGGCACTCAGGGCTTGCGCCCGGGCGATCAATTCCTGCGGATCGGAGATGTCCGCCGGGGTGATCGTGTTCATCACTTCGGCCGCCGTATAGCCGAGCATCTGCTCGGCTCCAACATTGAAGATCTGGATCACGCCCTTGGCGTCGGTGGCGATGCTGGAGAAATTGGCACTGTTGAAGATGGCCCGCTGGAGCGCGTCGGCCTTGACGATCGACTCTTCGGTCTGCCCAGCCGCGTTGCCGGAAGCGAGCGGAAGAAGGCTCTCCGCGCCCGGTTCTGTCGGTGGGATTGTGATGGTATGCCCTGACTCAGTGTTCGGCCCGGGACAGTTGCACAGTCCGCAGGGCGCCGGAAAATGCTAGTGAAGCAGCTCGCCGATAAAAGTTTCCACCTGGGCGGAAGAATAAGGCTTCTGCAGAAACCGCCCACCCGGCACGAACCGCCCGGTCATGTCATCGCAAACCGTGCTTCCCGAAGTGTAGAGCACCGGCAGCGCGGGCCTGAGCGCAATCGCCTGATTGGCTACGTCGTAGCCGCCGAGCGCCAGCGCATGCAGACGAATATCCACGAACAGGGCGTCGATATGATGCGGTGCTGTTAGGTGCAAGAGCGCTCCGGCCAGGTCGCTCGCCGCCAGCGCGGTGTGCCCAAGATCCTCAATCACCCACTCAAGGTGCTGCAATATGAAAACATCGTCCTCGACGATCAGAATTACGGCCATCAGTATGGCGATTGGTATATGATCGGCACGACAGACAGCCCCCCCCGAGTTGCTCGAATTAATTCGATACACACGCTACAACTCGCGGCGAAGGAAATAGTTCCAGCGGGTGGCGATTTCACCAGCGTAGATTCTGCAACTGCTTTCACTGGCGCATCATGCTGAAGCGGCCGGCAGGGTTCCGTTACAAAGCGGACGGTGGCATCAATGATCGCTTTCGGGTCGTGAGCCGACAGTCTGCTTTTGGTGACTAAGGGGCGAAAGCAGCCATGCGACATTTCAGTACCAAGTGAGAGACCTTCCTGCTGAGTCCCAAGGACTGGGTCGAGAGAGACGAAGGCCAGCCCAACCCGTGCGACATCAAGATCAACCATCGAGGGCTGACGCCCGACCGATTACCATCCACAAGGATGAGCCGGTGTCGGAAGATTCGCTAGCCGCCACCGGGCTAACGAGCGGGACTTATTGCGACATCGAGGAAGTCGATCCGGAAACCTGGTTATCTGAGCGCGACGCAAAGCGCACCCTCGAATTGACCGAACAGGTGCTTGCGCAGCGCGATGGCCATGCCCTCGTACTGCTCCAGATCGAATTCGACGACGAATAGATGGCGCGGCTTGACGGTCCCTGTTGTC
>JAYSVA010000279.1:0-1540 GCA_043718785.1 Hyphomicrobiaceae bacterium | reverse complement strand
CCTATCGTGATGAGATCGTGCCGTGGATTAAGCGGATGACGGACGACGTCAAAGCGCACGGTGCGGCGATCATGATCCAGCTAACGCATCTGGGGCGGCGCACCGGCTGGAACAAGGCGGACTGGCTGCCGGTATTGGCCCCGTCGCCGATCCGCGAGGCGGCGCACCGGGCGTTCCCGAAAGAGATGGAAGACTGGGACATTGAGCGGATCATCACCGACTACGCCGATGCCGCCGAACGCATGCAGGCCGGTGGCATGGATGGCATCGAGCTCGAATGCTACGGCCACTTGATCGATCAGTTCTGGTCGCCAGATTTGAACCAGCGGACTGACGAGTACAACGGCAGCCTCGATAATCGCCTGCGGTTTGCGCGGCGGGTGATCACGGCGGTGCGCCAGCGTGTCGGCAACGAGTTCATTGTGGGCCTGCGGCTAGTGGCTGATGAGGATCGCGAAGGGGGCGTTTCACGGACTGAAGGGCTAGAGATTTGCAAGCGGCTGGTTGATACTGGGCAGGTCGACTTCCTCAACGTCATCCGTGGGCACATCGATCACGATGCGCCGCTGACCAAGGTCATACCGCTGCATGGCATGCCGAGTGCGCCGCATCTCGACTTCGTTGGTGACGTGCGCGCGCACACCAAATTTCCGGTGTTCCATGCGGCGCGAATTGCCGATGTGGCGACGGCACGGCATGCGGTGCGCGAGGGCAAGCTGGATATGGTCGGCATGACGCGCGCGCACCTCGCCGATCCGCATATCGTCAACAAAATCCGCGACGGCCGTGAGCATACGATCCGGCCGTGTGTTGGTGCCACCTATTGCCTCGACCGCATCTATGAGGGTGGCGAGGCGCTGTGCATTCACAACGCCGCGACGAGCCGGGAAGCGACGTTTCCGCATATCCTGACGCCGACGACCGGGCCGCGTTTGGCTGTGGTGATTGTCGGTGCAGGTCCGGCCGGTCTTGAGGCGGCGCGCGTGGCGGCTGAGCGCGGCCACACGGTGACGGTGCTGGAGGCGCAAGGGCAAGCAGGCGGCCAGATCCGCCTGTTGACTCGCACGCCGCGTCGCCGTGAGCTGATTGGCATCGTCGACTGGCGGCTGGCGGAGCTGGAGCGGCTTGGTGGAAAGGTCCAATACAACACGCTGGCCACCGCTGAAACCGTGACGACGCTTGCGCCGGACGTGGTGATTGTCGCGACCGGCGGATTGCCGCAATCGCCGCCGTTGCTGGTCGGGGCTGAACTGACCGTATCGAGCTGGGATATTCTATCGGGTGATGCGGCGCCGGGGCGTGACGTGCTGGTCTATGACGATAACGGCGCGCACCCCGGTATGCAGGCCGCAGAGATGCTGGCGGCCAGTGGTGCGACGGTGGAAGTTGTCAGCCCGGAGCGGTTCTTTGCGCCCGAGATTGGCGGCATGAATTTGGTGCCTTATGCCAAGGCGTTCAACGAGAAGAACGTCCGCGTCACCATCAACACCAAGCTTCTATCGGTCAGCCGGGATGGCAACCGGCTGGTGGCGACGCTCGG
>JAYSVA010000278.1:0-3451 GCA_043718785.1 Hyphomicrobiaceae bacterium | reverse complement strand
ACAGCAGCATGTTGAAAATGACCAGGAGGTCGCCGCCGCTGAAGTTGAGTTGACTTAAGCGGCTGCCGTCACCCTTGGCGATGATCGCCAGCACACCGAGCAGCGAGATGACAATGCCCTGGAACTGCATCCAGCGCACGCCCTCACGGAAAATCACGAAATTGGCGAGGATAATGCAGACCGGCACGATGGAGTTGAACACCGCGACGTTGAGCGCCGTGGTGTGGGCGAGGCCGATAAACTGCAGCGTGCCGAACAACCCGCCACCAGCGAGTGCCAGCCAGAACATCGGCCAGCGCCGCGCCATCAATGCCGGCCAGTCGCGGCGGATCTGCGGCAGCGCAAATGGCAGCAGCACGAGGCACGTGATGATCCAGCGGATCACAGACAGGCCACCGGGCGGCACGGAACCGGCAATGTATCGGCCAACGATATGGTTCCCGGCCCAGCACAAAGTGGCCAGTGAAAGAAGCCCATATGCCCACCAGGGATGCGCCGTTTTCTGATGCGCCACTTTCTCAGTCGTGATTGAGGCGCTCATGATCTTTAGCGTTTCATGTCAGGGGAATGCCGCGTTCGTCCTTAGCGGCTTCGACCCAGGCTGAGAAACCTAATCGGCTCCTGCGCGTGCATGTGTGCAATGCCGCCAGCGCGCGCACGGGGCGCTTCAGGCATGCTATGGCCATTGCGACGAGCTAAAGGACGGGCACCAATGCTGCTGCTGAAACTAATGATTGTGCCGGTGCTGGTAGCACTGATGAGCTTGGCTGCTCGCCGCTTCGGGCCAATGGTTGGCGGATTGCTGATTGGCCTGCCGTGGATGACTGGGCCGATCATTTTCTTCCTCGGTCAGGAAAAAGGCGATGCGCACGCGGCCAGCCTAGCATGCGGCGCGCTGTTGGCGACCATCTCGATCAGTGCGTACGCGCTGACCTATGGCTGGCTCGGCACGCGGTTTCGCTGGCCGTTCAGTCTCACAGCGGGAGCGGCCGCATATGTGGGTGTTGGCTGGGCGCTGAGCGGGCTGACCATGGCGCCAACACCTGCTGCCCTCATCGGCGGTAGTTGTTTGCTCGCAGCCAGTTTCCTCATACCGGCTCCACGCCAGGGGCGCCCGACTCCGGCGCTGCCATGGTGGGATATTCCCGTGCGGATGCTTGCGGCGGCGGTGATGGTGACAATTTTGGCCCTGGTGTCGGACCGGCTCGGGGCGACCGCATCAGGCATTGCCGCAAGCTTCCCGGTGCTGCTGACGGTGATTGGTACCTTCACCCATCATCAATGGGGCAGTGACGCCCTGCTGGCACTGCTGCGCGGCATCACCCGGTCGCTGCTGTCGTTCGTCATCTTCTTCTGGGTCGTCGCCACGTTTGTGCAGCCGCTAGGGCTGGTGGTGTCATACGCACTGGCGACAGTGGCGGCGCTGTGCGTGAGTGGGGCTCTTATAGCGGTTAACCGCCGCCGCGCCGCCGTGGCTTCATCATTGAGGGCGTAACGGTGCGGATCACATTATGACACCACACTGTCGCAAATATACATTAACGGTTGATAAGTCAGACTTACCACTGGAACGACACGAGCAACTAGCTCATCCGATGTGGGCCATTGAGTCGGGACCAACTTTGGGTATTTTTTGAATGGAATACAGCTTGAAACTCCGCCGCGTTAAACCGGTAACTTCCGAGATTATTTCTCTGTACGCTGGATTTTTGACCAATGCTCCAATAACTCCCAGTACGCCGCGTAGCACTATGAGTGCCACCACGAGGTTTTACACCCTAATGCGAGCGGTCAATGTTTCGCTAGCAATGGTGATGATTGTTTTCTCTGCGCCACTACTCTTAATTTTGGCAGCTGTAGTGCGGTTGACGTTCGAAACCTCTGCAATTGAGTGGCAGTTGCGTCGCAGGTTTGACGGTACTACGTACCGGCGTTATCGGTTCAGAACGTTGGGGAAATCGCACGATCAAGGCGGTCGGCGACTTACTGACGCTCAAAGAACGGCATGGTTTACCCGTCCAATGCAGGTTAGCGGCCTGGCGAACCTTCCCTGTCTGTTGAGCGTTCTCAATGGTGAGGTCAGTTTCTTCGACAGCGGGACGAGGTCACTCAATCCTTGAAGGTGTTGCGCAACACCACATGCTTTACGTCGCGCATTGAGCGGAACAGTACAACATTCCCAGATGCCAAAGATGGCCCGTTGCTCGCGGGCGCTGTTGGCTCCAACGTCCATTCGCGTGCACGCCCGCCGACCAGAGTTATTCTCATCTGGTAAGTGTCGGACAGGCCCCGGGCGACCCAGGCCAAAGCTTCTGAGAGTGTCTCGAAATTCTCTTCGAGTTCGCCGAACATTACCCGAAATTTGAATTCATTCCGGCTGAGATCAATGGCAAATCCCTGTTTGCCCAATGAAGGTATAGTCAGCAACCAGTCGGTGTCGTCCCCGACTTCTTGCAAAAATCGTAGGATCTTAACCTCGAGAAGTTCGCGAGCATTTTCAGCAGTCTGTGCGCTCAAAAATGTCGCCAGCGGGATATTGTGAACGGTTTGCCAACCGTCCTTAGCTGATATCTTAAAAAATCGAATACTGTTAAACGCACTCTCAACGAGTTCGCTGAAATCCGGCTTCTGCACTCGCGAAGTCGCGACAAGACTAAGCATGATACGCACCTACACTATCCGATTAACTCGCTAGGAGGTTGCCCAGTTGACGGAGGTTTGTCCCCCTTAGTTTTGCTGGGTTTCTGTGGGCAGAGCAGGAAATTCTTTTGTTTTGTGAGGTTAATGAGTCGCGACCATGACAAACGACATCGTCAGTCAGTATCTAGCACTTGTTGAACGGCTTGGCATGGCACGGCCGCAACGGCTTATTCCTCCAGTGTTCAGCGGGCTTCCACACGGGTCACTGGTCGGATTTGGGCGTCCACCTCATGAAGTTCTCAATGAGCTGTTGGCTGTTGCTTCCACTGAGGATGCCTCCGTTGATCACCAATCCAAGAATGCCGACCTTTTCGCCGACCCACCGGTGCGCGGGCTGTTACTGGGCATTTTCGCGGCGTCGCCGTATCTGACAGCGCTGATCCTGCGCGATCCGGCGCGGCTGCTGCGGTTGTTGCAGGCATCGCCAGAGGCTCACCTTGATGAGCTGCTGGAGAAATTGGATTGCGTACGTCCCGCAACTATGGCGGAACTGATGACGGCGCTGCGGGTGGCTAAAAACGAAATCGCGCTGCTGACGGCGCTGGCGGATCTGGGTGGCGTTTGGCCGGTTATGACGGTGACGGACGCGCTGACCCGGACTGCAGATGTGTGCCTGCAGGCGGCGGTGCGATTCCTATTTGCTCAGGCCGTGGCCAAGGGCGAATGGCTACCCGCAGCAGGTGATCCGGCCCCAGAACTGAGCTCGGGCTACATCGTGCTGGCGATGGGCAAATACGGTGCGTTTGAGCTC
>JAYSVA010000277.1:0-20544 GCA_043718785.1 Hyphomicrobiaceae bacterium | reverse complement strand
ACGACAGCCATGCCGTGGCCCGTCGTGGCCGCCGTTCTCGGTCTTGCTGAGGCGCAAGGCACGTCGACAAGATCGAATGGCAGGTGTGAATGCAGCGTCGGGTTTCTCTAACCTGGAACTATTCATGGCAGGCCTGAACTGAGACCATCTGCTCAGATGCCATTTGGTTCGCGGAAGTTGGCGCACCCGACATGTGCCGAACCAGAGATTTCAAGGGTTCGCCAGAGTTCGTCAATATCATTGAATCACAACGATTAAATGCGCTTTTCAGTTCGGCTGCGTTCGTCTAAGACTGCCTCAGGCCGCGTCACTCGCTGGGGTAGCCGCTGGGGTAGGATCAAGGGCGGGGGATGCGCAGTGGCACGGAACACCAACCAACTTACGGTCAAAGGCGTTGATGCCGAGCGCAAGCCGGGCCGCCACGCCGACGGCGGCAACCTCTATTTGGTGGTCAGCCCATTGCCTGCGAACGCCGACGCCAAGGCCAAGCCGTCGAAGCGCTGGTTGTTCATGTACAAGTGGGGCGGCAAGCAAAAGGAAATGGGGCTTGGCTCAACTAACGCCGTCACCTTGGCCCGCGCCCGCGAACTGGCGGCACAGTGCCGGGCGATGCTGGCAGAGAACACGGACCCAATCGAAGCCCGCCGGGCGGAAGCGGCGAAAGCCGACGAAGGCCACACGTTCGGGGATGTTGCCAAGCAGCTTCACGCTGCACGCGAAGACGGCTGGAAAAACACCAAGTACACAACGCAATGGATGACTTCGCTTGAGGTCTATTGCGCGCCTATCTGGTCGAAGCGCGTCGAAGCCGTGTCGGTCGCCGACATTCTGACTATTCTGCAACCGATCTGGACGACGAAAGCCGAGACTGCCGGGCGGACGCGCGGGCGGATTGAGGCCGTGCTTGATGCAGCGCGGGCGCGCGGCCTCATCCCCGAGGATCGGGCAAACCCTGCACGGTGGCGCGGCCACCTCTCGCACTTGCTGCCGAAAAAGCAAAAGCTACAGCGCGGCCACCATGCGGCACTGCCCTTTGGCGAGTTGCCGGGCTTCATTGAGACCTTGCGCCAGCGGCCTGCCACCGCCGCGTCATGCCTGGAATTCGCAATTCTGACGGCGGCACGGTCGGGGGAAGCCATCGGCGCACGGTGGAATGAGATCGACTTTGCCGCCAAGGTCTGGACCGTGCCGGGTGGCATCAAGGGGCGGATGAAATCAAAGAAGGAACACCGCGTTCCACTGTCTGACCGCTGCGTTGTGATCTTGCGGACGTTGGAGCCGCTAAAGGCCACGCCCGACGGGTTCGTGTTCCCTGGCCAAAAGGCGGGACGTCCGCTGTCATCGATGGCGCTGGAAATGCTGTTGCGGCGCATGTCGGTTGCGGTGACGCCGCACGGCTTCCGGTCCTCATTCCGCGACTGGTGCGGGGAGGCAACGAGCTTTCCGCGCGAAGTCGCGGAAGCGGCGTTGGCGCACACGGTCGGCAACTCTGTTGAACTCGCCTACCGGCGCGGCGACGCTTTGGAGAAGCGCCGCCAACTGATGCAGGCATGGGCCGACTACTGCAACGGCGCAACCGTCGGCAACGTCGTGCCGCTGAAGCGCGTGGCGGGGGAATGAGCCGATGGCAGCGAAACCGGGCAAGTTCAAGTTCCCAGGCTATGTTCCGACGGAAGCAAGAGCATGCATAGACAGCTGGCTCAATGGTCCAGACGGTATATCTGGCCTCGTGGCGACTCAAGTCGCGGACAAAGCACTGTTGATTGATTTGAATAGGCAATTAGCATTTGCGGCTAAGGGCAACGATGCCGCACTTTTGGCTCGCCTCACGTCAGATTTAGCTGATGTAAAATTTTGCCATGATTACCATGGTAGATTGGAAGAAAAGATTAAATCGCTTGCATGCGAAAACTTGATGAAAGACGCGTACCTGTCATTGTCACAAGAGTTTGGCTCCAACGCTTCTCAGTGGTCAGCGTATATCGATGCCGCCATGTCTGCGGCAAAGCATGACTTCGACCATAATCGCAAGATGTTACTTGAGTGCCAGCAGCTTAAGGCTGAAGTAGCCCAAGCGGCACGAAAACTAGCACAGCTCCTCGCCAAGTTGAACGATTTGTCAGATGTTGGTGACGGTCGGCTGGACGCTTCGATGTCTTGGCCCGCACAGCTTATTCGCCCACCGAATTTCTGGACACGTGGTTGGCCAGAATGGTGGGGCTGGTGGCTTAACCTGCCGATCTGGCGCTGATTGGGGGACTGGATCATGCCACGCTATCAAAACATCTTTACTCGCATTCAAGTTCAGGGGCACCCGGAGCCTGGCGTGCCGATGCGAACGCCAATCTGGCCACGCTTTGGCCAACCGTCCTATGCCCATTTGCTGGGCCGGTTTGGTGAGGCCCAGATCGGTCCGTTCTATCTGGGAACGCTCGGTATCGCCTCGTTGGCTTGTGGATTGTTTGCGATTTTCATTATGGGCATGAACATGCTCGCGTCAGTGAACTGGAGCCCAATCCAGTTCGTTCGGCAACTCGCATGGCTCGCACTTGAGCCGCCGCCAGCGAAGTATGGTCTATCGATCCCGCCGTTGCATGAGGGGGGATGGTGGTTGATGGCCGGTGCGTTCCTCACCGCTGCGATCCTGTTGTGGTGGGGCAAGCTTTACCTGAGCGCCAAGCGGCTTGGCATGGGCACACATGTGCCGTGGGCCTTCGCGGCGGCCATCTGGCTGTATCTCGTACTTGGTTTCATTCGGCCGATTGCAATGGGAAACTGGAGCGAGGCAGTACCGTTCGGTGTTTTCCCGCATCTCGATTGAACCGCGGCATTCTCAATTCGGTATGGTAACCTGTTCTATAACCCGCCGTGCTATTTACAGGGCTCAGCACAGCCGCGACGTCGACAGTCCGATGAGGAAAACACCACGATACGATGAGGTTTACACCACGTTGCGATGAGGAAAACACCACGATACGATGAGGCTTCGACCACATAGCGATGAGGAAAACACCACAGTTATTTGCTAGCATATAGCTGTTATCCACAGACGCTCCGGTGAGCTAGGGCAGGGGAGCCTCACCGGGATGATAGACTGGGGCGATGAACGAGCCGCAGCACATCGTGTCGATCCGGGAAGGCGAGAATCGTATCGCGGTGCGTCGCAATGAGTTGGTGCTTGGGCATTTTCGTTTATCGGTGTGGGCGCAGCGACTGTTTCTGATCTTGATCGCCCACGTCGATGCAACGACGACGAAAGAAACGGTGTTCCGCTTCGAGGTCACGGCGCTGGCGCGCTGGCTCAACATCGATCACTCGAACCTGTATACCGATCTGATCCCGGCAATTCACGAACTCGAACGCACCAAGGTCACGGTCGAGCGGCTCGATGGTGAACCCGGTTGGCTGCAGGTCGGCCTCATCCAGAATAAGCAGGGTTTCGTCGCCGCCAGCCGCGATGCGGCGCTGCGGTTGCGCGGTGGCCAGCTTGAATTCTATATTCATTCGGAGCTGTTGCCGTTCGTCAAGGAGCTTTCGACCCGGTTCACCCGCACCGAGCTCGTCTACGCGTTGCGTCTGCGCTCGAGTTTTTCGCAGAAGGTTTACGATCTGCTGAAAGCGAACCGCTGGCGCGGCGGGTCGTTTGAGTTGCCAATGGATGAGTTGCGCGGGTTGTTGGCGGTCAGCGCCACCGAGTACCTAAAGTTCGGCGACTTCCGGCGTAATGTCCTTGAGGTCGCCGAGCGCGAGATCAGCCAGAAAACCGATATCCGCTATCTCTGGGATGCGGCGAAGACCGGCAATAAAGTCAGCGCCATTCGCTTCACCTATGCGAGCGCTGCGGGTGGTAACATCGAGTTCCTGCCCGACACCACCGATGATAAACTGCTGCAGCGGCTGACCAAGGCGGGGGTCAAAGCTGAGACTGCAGCCGGTTTGGTGCGGCTTTACGGGTCAACTGATCCGCATCGTGTCGTCTGGCATCTCGACGAAGCACTGCGTCAGCACCGGGCGGGTAAGCTTAAGACGCCTGCTGCCTGGATCCTAAGCGGCATCAAGGAAGATTGGCGGCCGCAGAAACCGCTGTTCGAGGCGCTGGCGCGGGTGCCGGACAACAAGCGCAGCGAGTCCGATGATATTCGCCAGATCAGCGCCGCGGGCTTTGCGGCCACCCTGGAGGGGCTGCAACAGCAGCGCGGTCGATCCACGTAGCAAGCGAGACGCCTGCGGTCACATGATCGGGCCGACGCAAGTCATTCACCAGGGCACGAACAAGACGATTTCAACCGTGCGATACTGGGTGCCGACTGCGGTTACCGGTAGGTTGTCCAGAATGAGCGCTGCTGGGTTGCCAGGAACTGCCGCTAGCAGTGATGACATGTGGCGCGCGCGCAGATTAGGGAGATCGTCATTTCGCAAGGTCAAGCCCAGCCCATAGGGCTGTGGGAGCGAGGCGTACCCTCCGGCGCCGTTGCGTTTGATAACCTGAAAATCGGCATCCGGACGGCTTGTCCAAGCGGTTTCGAACGGCAACGAATCGGCATGACCAAGCACGAAGAGCTCAAAGGCGACAGCGCGCCCGAGATCCTGCAGGACATCGCGATAGATGTCATCCAGCGCCGCGCGAACCGTTTCGTTAGCCTCTGACCAGTCAAACGCTCGTTCAGAAAAAGCGATCACTTGTCCGTTGGCTGGATCGACCAGTTTAATGGCGTAATAGGTACCAGTGCGGCCAGTGACGAATTCAGTCTGTGGCATACGCTCGATACTGTAGCGCGGTCGCGCAACTTGCCCCAGCCGTCGCGCATCGAGCAGCAGCAGAAGCTTGTTGAGGACTGGTTGCGGCAGCGGCGCGCCGGGTTTGACCTTTGTGGCCTTGGTGACGAGGTCAACAAGCGTCGACACGCGCTGATCAAGCTCGGCTCCGGCGGTAGTCGCGGGTGGCTGCGGCAGGGAGATGTCGGCTTGTTTTAACCAGGTGCTTAGAGCTGCAAGACTCGATGACCATTGCCCGATGTCGCGCTCACGGGCAGCCAGCGATTGCGTGACACGGCGTTTTTGTTCCGCGATGTCAGCTTCGACTGCTGCGATGGTACGGTCGCGTTCGGCGATAGTTTCCACTTGCTTGGTCATCTGGCGGGGAAGATAGGTGCGCCAGACAGTAACAAAGGACAGAGCCGTGAATCCGAGCGCTGCGAACAATAGAGCCGGCCTTTGACGCCCTGTGATCAGAATTGCGAAGCTCGTTAGCAACAGAGCGATGCTGGCACCAGCGAGCATCGTCGCAGTCAATTCCGTCATATAATTCGTCCCCCAATCGGCAGTTTTGAAATCAAATTAAAGTTACGTCAGCGCGTTGGCGGAGTGTCGCGATGTCTGATCCAATCGTCAAGTACTTGCCAGCGCCCCGGCGTCAGCTGCTGTCGAGTCCGAATGTCGCTAAAAAATGCAGCATACCACTTGAAGTTCGTTGAAGACGACCATATCGTCGGCAACTTGAGTGTAGCTTAGGCGTTGGGGGTCAGTCATGTTCAAGACCGATTTTGCTTTGGGTTCATTTGGTGGTGGCGGGCAAGAGCCGCCCAAGAGGAACACTCCTGACGAAGATTTCATTGCCTACGCGCAGGCGAAGGGTGCGGCGAGAGACCAGGTCGACACGCTGGTCAATATCAAAGGACCCGCCGGCAAGCCCGACTCGGTCACATATGCTTGCCTAATGCGTGCTCATGACCTTGCGCTGCTGCTCGGCCACAGTGAAGTCAATTGCATTCATCTCGTCATCGGTCTGGCCACGGATCCAGAGGGCCAGAGGCAATTGGGTGGGCTTTTGCCCGGGTTGAACGCAGATGCGGTCTTGCAAAACTGCACAAGCCATCTGAGCATCGTGCCCAAACCAATCGTCATCACGGGCACGGAAAAGCTTCCAGCCGGTGATGGGCTGAAGGCTTGGTTCGCGGCCGCGCTCGGATTATTGCAAAGACGTTCGGCCGAGGCAAAGTACGTCGAGGTCAAGCATCTGCTCCGGTCGGCAGAGGTGTCCGACAATGCTGAAATAAAGACCGCTTGGGTTCTGCTCAACGGAACTGCCGTCGATACGCCAAAGCAGCTTATTGAAGCCGGTAAGTTACAATTGGAAACTGCTTTCGCTCGGGCGATGGCGAGCATAACCGCCGCGATCAACAACGTCGAGGCGCGTGTCGCGGCCCACGAACAAAGTGCGGTCGCACGGATGGAACGACTGGAAGACCATCACAGCACCCTACACGGTGCCGTCGACAAGGTCGGCAAGCAAGTCGATAACCGGGCGGACAGGCTAAGTGTCGAAATCGACGCGGTCAGCAAGAAAGTCGATGACCGGGCGAATAGGCTGAGGGACGACATCGACACCGTCGGCAAGAAGGTCGATGACCGGGCGGACAAGCTAAGCGACCAAATTGCTGGAGTTGGGCAAGACGTCGACATTGTGCGACTGTCAATCGGCACACACCGAGATGAGACCGCCGCAGGGTTTAATGTCATCGATGGCGGCGGCTCACCCGAAAAAGGCCTTCAAACAGTTCTTGGCAGGATCGACGAGACGACCGTTAAGACCAATCAAAAAGTTCCTGAAATTAATGAAGGGCGTGTCGGCACGTGGTGGGCGACCGCAAGCTTGATTGCGGCGGTAGCTGTAGGAGGTGGTGTCGGCGTACTATTTCAGCCTTAGCGTCACCAGCTTCGTCATCGGCTTATCGCCGGTGGAAATGGATAGGCGGGTGGATTGAGGGTTTCGCATACCGTCGCACGAAAGCTTCGATATCAGCTGCTTTTGCATCGTTGGGCACAGACAGTTTGCGCCCGAAAAAGGGCTCCACCGTCCACGCCAGTACCGGTGCGCTGAAACATATTCGGACGCTCGTATACATCTGCTCGATGCCGTCCCGCCCGCCAAGATCTGCAGAGATGTTGCTGACGGCTTGGTACGTTTCCTGAACGATACGATCAAGCACTCCGCGATTTGCTGGCAGCCCCTCATTTTGCACCGAAAAGAGATGGCGGTTACCCATCTCGTTGATCATAGTCTGCGTACGATCCCAAATTGGCTCGTAGCCATTGTCATTCATGATGCGGTCTACCGGGGCCGCGTGGTCACCAAATTGCGCGTGCTGCGGCTTTTGCAGGTCTCGTGCGCGAGATGGAAATGGAATGATTTCTGCCATGGTAAGGAGTTATCTACTAATGGGAACGGCTTGCCTCTGCTGGCAGAATACCACAAGCCAGTGCCGTTCGAGGTTGCAGGGTGTGGACAACGCAAAACCTCGGCCGCGAATCGCAACCGCCCACATCCGATAGGGTAATTCTGGGCATGTGCGAATGGCACGGTCGCAGTTATCCCATGGTCTCTGACTACACCGGTATCGCAGCGGCAATACGTCTCGTCGCCACAAACCGCGAAAGCCGACCGTCTTCAGTTAGTCGGCGCAGCCGTTTTTGCAGCTCTTGGCGCAGTGTGGTAGAATTCACTTATTATTATTTTAAAACAAACACATGGAAGACAATAGGCATTTTATTCCTAGTCAGAGTATTGAGCAGAAATGGACGCTAATGCATCAACTCGGACGATTGATTCAGCGTTCACTAGCCGACGACCAATTCGACGGCGCTGTGAGGCAACTAAAGGAATTGAAAGATGCCTGGGACCATTGGGGTAATTGGGAACGCGGTGACACGGACTACGAACCAACACAAATTATCGAGCGGGCGCAGTCCTCAATTGTCGAGGCCGTTGCCCGCAAAATCAACATCTACGCAGTCGTCACGCTGAGCACATTCACATACGGTGAACTGCGCTCACTCAATGAAAAGTTGGCTCGAGATCTGTCACGGTAGCGACCAACAATGTGGACAATGGCCGGGGTGCGATAAAAGGCGTCTCGCGCGATTTGTTCAGCACGTCAGCGGGTTTCGGGCCAGGCGTCGTCGCTGCCGGATGCTGCTCGGCGAGTATGCGCTCCTGCAGGAGATTGACCACTGCAGTGTATTGACCAAGTAGAGCCAGGGACATGGGCGTATGGCCGCGCTTGTCCTTTGACTTTATCAGCCGAGATGGCGCTGTTTTTAACAGTGTTTTCACGACGCTCGCCACACCAGGCTCGCAGGCTAGGTGCAACGGGGATCGTCCGATATCATCGCGGTCATCATGGACATCCTTGAATTCCAACGCAGCGCTCAACACCGTAGTCCAATTGTTCTCCGTCATCCGCTCGTTGACGGACGTTGTAATTTCTTGGAGCCAAGCAGGGGACGGATCTAATTTGTGAGGTGCAGAGAGCGCAACATGGGCTGCGGCTCGTGCGACCAGCATATGAATTGGAAGCGCTCGTTTGCCGCTGACAGACAGCTCGGATTTAGCCAACGCAGTGAGCGTCTTGGCGTCTGCGCGCAACGCAACAATATGGACAGGAGTCTGGTTGCGGTCGTTCTTCATGGCCACTAACTGAGGATGTCGTTTAAGGAGCGCGACGAGGACGTCCGTCCGTCCGTTTTTGGCCGCCAGATGGGCAGCAGTATTCTTTTCCCGATCGCGGGCCGTTGGTGACAGGTTGTGTCGCAAGAGCCACTCGATTGTTAAAACAGCGTTCGGCCTTTGGCTCTCGGCGGCATAGTGTAATCCAGTGCGGCCGCGACTATCCGGTGTCGTCATCTTCTGTCTGCGCGCCTTCAACAGTTGCAGGACGTCGAACCGAGCCGCCTTTGCTGCCATATGAACCAATGTTGCCCGATACGGACCGCGGACATACAGGCGGCGTTCAAGGAGATTATCAACGGTTTCCGGAGCGCCGGTCATGGCTGCGATGTGGATAGGGGTAAAACCACGCGAGTCAACGCACTTCGGATCCGCGCCCTTTTCAAGCAGCAGCGAAATCATATCCGACGAATACGCCTTCGCCCCCGCAGCCTGATGCAGGGCAGTCGTATCAAACCTTCCTCGGTGATTGATGTCGGCACCGCGGGCCAGCAAAATTCGAGCGATTTCAACCTTGCCATGCGCCGCAGCGGAGGCCAGCGCACTTCCGCCTGGCAGATGGTCTGCCATGCTTGGCACGACGGCGGCACCGCTGTAACCGGGCGCGTTTGGATCGGCACCGGAGTCGAGGAGGGCAGTCAACGCAGCGACGTTGCCTTCTTTCGCTGCGCCTCCGAGCGGCGTACTGCCAAGAGCATCACGTGCGTTCCGCTCGGCTCCGGCCGCTATCAGCGCCCGAACGACATTCGCACGGTCATTAAGTGCGGCGATATGCAGAGCGGTGCTCGCCTCCAGCCAGGTCCGTTGTTCGATTTCCACTCCATGAAGCTTAAGGATGTCGATGAGATCAGCAGTGTCACCCTCGGCCGCGCAATGCAGCGCAGATTTACCATAGGGCCGTGAGCGCGCTGCTAGAATCTGGGCAACAAGCTGGGATGATCTCGAAATGGCATGCTGTAGGATTGCGATGGCCGCTTGCGAACGGCCCGAGCGCGCAGCCCGGTGTAAGGGCGTAAAGCCGTCCCTGTCACTAGCAGCGACGTCGGCACCGTGCTCCAGGAGGCGTTTGACGATCGTTTCCGCTCCGCCGGTCGCGGCAAAGTGCAGCGGTGTCTGCCCACGTTGATCTGCCAGGCCGATCTGGACCGGCGACGGTCCATTCGCTCGATCGCCGGACAAATTGGAATAGGCGTCCCACACCAAGGTGAAAAATGCTTCCGAGCCGCTGAGCGCCGCGTAGTGCAGCGCGGTTCGTCCGTTGTCGCCTCGGGCATCGGGCCGTGCACCGAGTCTACTTAGCCGCGCAAAGATGAGGCAGGCCCCACGCACGTCAATGTCGCGGTTGCGCGCCGTCCGCTCAGCCAATCCATAAGCAACAGCGACCAATGGCGTTTGTCCAAAAATGTCCTCGTGCTCAATTGCGCCGGCATCGGCAGCGAGGGCACTCTCAAACAGTACGTGATCGCCACTGACTGCAGCGGCGTGCAGAAGCGTTCGCAGATTATTGTCGCATTTCCGCAACGCGTTTAGATCAGATGCAAGCGCGGCCATCAGTCGACCCGCCACCTGCGTGTGCCCGGCGAAGGCAGCACTCAGGAGTGGGGTGATGCCCCTGACGTCGGGAATGCGCGGATCCGCTCCACTACGCAGCAAGCTTTCGACGCAGGCGACTCGGCCAGCCTGTGCTGCCGAGTAAAGTGCCGTTCTCTGCCCTTTGACCCCGCTTAGCGCGGAACCTCGACTGAGATCACCTTCCATGACCTCTTCCACTACGGCGCCGTCGTCGCGCCTCCGCATTTCCTGCACAATGAGAGTCGTTTCGTCCTCACTTGTGTCGTCCGGTTCGACGGGGGCTGGCGGCGTCAGTGCAGCCAGGGAATGTGCTGAGAGCGGGGCATCTTGCCGATTGAGTTCATTCGGTGTCATGCGCCTCAGCAACAACTCGAGCACGCCCGAATGTCCATAAAAGGCTGCAAGATGTGCGGCGGTCTGTCCTTGGATAGTTTGCGCTTGGGTATCCACGCTCGGGTCAACAAGGAGCCGCTCGGCGACGACGATGTGACCTTCGCGGGCAGCCAGATGAAGCGGAGTTCGTTGCATGTCGGTGCGCGGGTTTACAGGGGAGCCTGCGCGTAAAAGCACATCGACGATCCCATCGAATCCATAGTGAGCGGCGATGTGCAGTGCAGTCATGCCGATCGCGTTGGCATGGTCGAGGTGGAGTTTGTTCGTGCCGAGCAGCGCTTGGACGATTAAAACATTCGGTTGCCGACAGGCGTGCAGGAGCGCCGTCTCACCATCGGGGGACCGGACTCTGGGGTCCGCTCCGGCACCGAGCAGCAATGTCACCGTTTCGCTATGACCTTGCCGACACGCCAGCATTAGGGCGGTTGCGCCCTGCTCATTGCGCCGGTTCAAAATTTTGGCGGATGCCATTGAAGTTTGCTTCAAAAGCGCAGCAAGGGCGGAGACGTTACCGACTGCCGCCGCGAGGTGCAATGTGGTCGAACCGTCAGCATCTGTCCTCGACAGCTTAGCCTGGTGTGCGATGAGCATTTCAACCACAGCGCCATTCGACGTCTCGGCAGCGAGCATCACCGCGGTCTTGCCGTCCCTGCGGACATGCTCGATCTGTCGGTGCTTCTGGTCGGAGAGCAGCGCCGCGACAAGCTCCGTGTTGCCGTGTCGAACTGCGAAATGCAGTGCTAGCTGACCCGAACGCGACGCGCTCAGTCTATTCGCACCGCCAGCCAACAGCTCCCTGACGATGGAGGTAGCCCCTTGCGCGGCGGCGAGGTGAAGGCAGGTCCAGTTGGACGGTCGGATCACGCGATCGACAACGGTGGATCGAGCCAGATGGTCACCGCCAAGATGTTGCAAGACTGCTTTTATCGCCGCCACGGCCGCCGCGCCATCAGCAGCAGTTGCTAGGCCGTGGAGGACGGTACGGCCGTCTTCGTCGGAAAGTCGCGGATTGGCACCGGCGGAGAGCAGCCGATGCACCGCCTCGAAATGGTGCTCCTCGGCCGCGACCAGCAAAGGTGGCTTCGCGAGGTCACTTTGATCGCTCGCGTCCAGATTGATACGGGCAATGTTTTCCGGTGCAAGGTAGTATGCCACCAATCGGGAGTTTCGCGCCCGCAGCGCCGCATGAAGATAGCCGGTGTGCATCTGGTCTGCGGCTAGCCGCGCGAATTGTTGTTCTAATGCCATGACGATCCCGTCATGCTCGTCAGCCTCAAGAAAGCCTGTGTCGGCAGTCGCAACCAAAAGTTGATGAATGCGCGTTACTAGCTCGGTTGGCATCATGCCGGGGTCCGAGCGGTCGGCCCGGTAACTGAGCTCCAATCTAATGTCTTCGCGCGTCTCCAGAAGTGCCGTGTCTCGCGCCAGCCATTCGCGGACACGTGGCCAGTAATCGAGGATGCACCTATGTGCGAGCCTAACCTTCTGCGGTCCGCTCCGAACCAACAGGCGGGCAGCGAGCAGAGCCTCCGCCAGGCGCGCCTCAGTTCTAGTGATGCCGGATGGCAAGCGGCCACCGATGCCGATATCGTTAAGTTCGAGCACTCGTCCTCGACGCCCGTTCTGTCGGCGTGCGGGTATATCTACGAGTTGGCGAAGAAGACGTTCGAAGTGGCGTTGCGTATCATACACACCAGTCTGGCGCGAGAAAATCGTTAACGCCCGCTCGCCGAGTTGTTCAATCGAGCCTTCAAGAGAAAGGGCGGTGACATCGTCGATGGTGACGGCACCATAAGTCTCGGATGCGAGACCAGAAGCAATATCCGACGACAATCCCCATGCCGGATTTTGAATGGGTCGTAATGCCGTCTGGCGCGAAAGCCATCGCTGATAGATCGCCGACAAGTGCACTGAAACCAGAGGGAGCGGGACGTGGTCTCCATCAGTGATGGGTAAAAGTTGCTCGCGCACCAATCGGTAGGCGCGGTCGTCGAGACCTGGCCCCAGATGAAGGAAAGGTTGGCGAATGATCTCATCGAGAAAGACATCGCTTGTTGCGGAGATAGTAAATTCTTCGATCATGCCGCGTGCTTCAACGGCTCGCCTTACCACCTCGAGATTGCGCCATGATGTCAGTGATGACGTCGACCGGTTTGTACCCGATGTGCCATGCGCACGGACAGTGCCGTCGTCGCTCGGAAGCTCGTTCGGCAGGCAAACGATCGACCAGCATAGCCGCCTGTGGCTCAACCGATCCAGGGCCTCGACTACGGTTGCGATATTGTCATCGAAGGCGTGGTGATAAGCAGGGATCTGGCGAAGCCTCAGGGCATCCTCGAATTGGTCGAGAACCACGAGTGGGATGAGCCGACAGCCGCTTGTTTCCTGATGTTGTTTCAGGCGTCTATCGAGCAACTCCAACAAGACGTCGATAGTCGCCGGTGGGTAGCGTTCCACTTCATCCGCGAAGTCTGGCAACTGTAGACCTCGCGCCAGGGCGCGCGCTAACCTTGGTACGGCATTGCCATCCGAACGCGGCGGTGCCTGATCAAGGCCCAGATCATCGCGTTCCAGGAAGACCGGCGCGAACCGCCTGCCACCTAAGGCCCCCTGACCGAGAAGACTTCCAGCAACACCGGCACGAACGAAGGAAGTCTTGCCAGCACCACTTTTGCCGCAAACGACAAGGAACGGACGTCGCCCCGCGGTCAAGTCGGATTTGTCGGCGGCATCCAGACGCTCGACAAAGCGCCTGACTTCAAGGTCACGACCGAACAAGCCGGGCCAGTCGCCGACACCAAAGGGCTCCGCGCCTTTAAACATCTGCTCGGGAGTTGCGCGCACGTAGCGCAATACGCCCTTGAGCCAGCGTCGTGTTTCCTGCACGAGGTCATCGGCCGAACGGATGATATGGTGCGGTTCGGGAGCACCCTTCCTGAAAATCAATTGATCGTATAGCCGTGCGAGCCAAGTAACTTGGCGTATATAGTCTCCCAATCGGTTGCTGACGTTGGCAGTTGCAGTGCCTGGCAGGGACATAATATGTGAGCGATGCTGACCGAGCCCGAAACCACGGTCCATCGGATCGGCCGCCACATACAGCAGGTCACGGTCTCCTTTGATCAAGAGCAACACTTCGCCGGGTCCGCGGCACGCCTCCAGGAACTCGAACAGCGTTCCGCTGAGCGGTAGCGTCGAACCGTGGTCGTAGCACTGCGGATCGATGGACACATCGATTGAGCGTTCCGCGCAATATGCAAGAAGATCAGGCGGAATCCGGCCCGGCGGCACACCCGGGAAGGCGGTGATCGGACTGCCGAATTTTTCACCGAGAATGCAGATGGTCGCGATACAATTGGGATCGGCAGGTGAGGGGATCTGCGGTTGATAGCTGACCCCGGCGGATAGCGTCAGGTCTTCATAAAACTCGACTCTGACGGGAACCGGCAATGTCTCGCATAGTGATTTGGCAACTGCGATAGCCGCAGATCGCTCGGCGCCGACGTCACTTGGAGAGGCAACGAAAATAAACGGATGAGGCGATCTGGGACGCAGCATGATACCCCCGCAAATACACACAACAAAATTTCACAGCTCAAGGACTACGACGAGACGCGATGCGGATGCAATCTCGAAGTGCGTTGCGCAGAAAATCGCAGCAGATGCCATCGCACGAATGACTTCGGTTGGACAAAGCTGCGCTGTGCAGGCTCCGGTCCCGGTAGATCTGTCAGTACGACACGTCTAATAAAACAGGAGGCTTAGTTGAGAGTGTCGACCGCGCTGCCGCGATATAAATCCTGGCGCGTCGCAACTTGCGAAAGGGAGGCTCAACAGAGCCGTGCCGAACACGTCGCACAATATCTGTTTTATACCGCACACAGAATTACAAACGCCAAAGTGGCAGCTTCTGCCAGCCCGGCGGGAATCCAGTGGCATCAACCGTGACGGCGGCGGCGGTTGGAAACGTCAGGAAAAGATCGGACAGTCGTGCGGGCCATGCCGAGTGCGGGTCAATGTGTTTGACAAGGTGCTGGATGACCACGGCAACAGCGTAGAGGCGCTTTTGTGCGAAGACATCGCTCACCAGATGGTCGAGTGCGGGCATGCTGCCGCGCGGCGGCAGTTTCGGTGTGCCAACGTTGACCAGCGCGCGGTTCCATAGCCGCGAGTGGTGCGCGGCCACATTGCGCGTCTGTCCGAGGGCGCGCACCCAACTCTCGAGAAGACGCCAGTCGGCAATGCCGTAGCGGACTGATAATTGCTGCCGGTCTGGAACCGTCAAAAGGCCGATGAAGCGCGAGAGCAGACCGAAGTCCCAGAGTTCGATGGCAATCCAGATCGGCAGCGGCGTCGAATACTTGGCCTGGAAGCTCTGGACGAACTCTTCGCGGCTGCGCTCGGTCAGTTCGTCATGCCGGACCAGCCAGGCCTGATGCGCCGTCAGCTGTGGTTTGGCGGAATCCGGCTTATTAGCGAAGGTCGGGTGGAGAAACCGACTTTGCCTGTGAGCCAGCGGGTTGTGGCGGCCGACCACAAGCGCGACATCGACCCGGAGGGCGACCTCAATCTGTTCGAGCGCATCAAGAACGAGGATACGCAGCTTCTTGTCGAATTCGGCGAGCGCCACGACCTGCTCGATGGTGGTTCCCGGCCGGAACGTATCGAGGACACCTCCGGCAGCAAGATCAACCTGACGGAACGGGTACCAGTAGCCGCTGAGGCGGTAGTAGCCGTAACGGCGCAACGCCGCATTGGCCGACACGTGGTCGGCGCACAGCAAGCCTCGCTGCTCAAGGAGTGCGATCTGCGCGGGCACGTGAAGGTAGGGTTTTGTATAGGGAGTCGGCATCCGTTTAATTATACCATGCCGCAAAAAGAAAACCGACCCGTACGCGCCAGTGTGGCGAGCAGAGGGGCCGGTACTAATAACTTATGTATATCACAGCTGGTGATCGGCGTCCAGTTCGGGGGCGGGGACAACCGGGGACAACCCGGGCGGGAAAACCGCACGACGGGGCTTCGTCCTCCCCTCCCCCGCACCGGCACACTAGGCGTCTCGACGTGTTGTATCGCCTCGTCCAGTTCCGAGCAGCGGCGACAGCATGTGCTGCAGCTGGGCGAACAGCGAGTGGGTTTCGCGGGAACGGGTGGTCAGCTCCATGATTTGGGTGTCTTTGGTATCGATCTGCTGGCGCAGAAACTCATTCTGACTCTCCAGCAATTTCACGTAACGGTCATCGGCGGGCACGTCGGTTCGCGCCGCGACCTGTCGCGGCGTGTCGTGGTTTGTCGGCGGCGTCTGTCGTAGATTGTCGTTGAACGTTTGCGCTGAAGTGGCGGCGACAATGGGTGCGACAGGCGACGGCATGTCGTGGCTTGTCATGGCTGGTCGTGGCGGCGGTGTCGCGGGTGTCGCTGCATGCCCAGACTCAAAACCAGCAGCGTCCTGCCGCGCTAGGTCGCGACCTGTCGCGACCAGCCGCGCCTGGGCTTCCATTTGCCGGAGTTCGGTCAAATGCAGCTCAACCGAATGCGGCGTCACCAGATACTGCGATCCGGTCGCCGTCATGATTTTCTGTGCAGAGAGTTTACCCTGCTGGGCGTAGCGCTGCAGGCTGCGTAAATTGCGCGGCACACCAGCGTTCTCATACAGACTGGCGACGTCCTCCATAGTGAGAGCAGGCAAATGCGCGGCATCGGTTGGTAAGGGATCAGTGATGGCATCGCTGGTCGCGACAGGTCGCGGTGTGTCGCTGGTAGTCATATAGATGCAGGATATCACGAAGTGCCTATTGGCCAGTACGTTAGATCCACAGACTGTGGACAACATCAGCGATTTCAATGCGTTACAGTCTAGCTCGCTTACAACCGTCTGCCGGGCGCGGCGAAGGACGACCCGTCGAGCATGTCGGGGCTTGTCGTCAGACATTGTCGCTGCTATTGTTGATAATATTTGCTAGCAAATATAATATATCCACTGCGGCACACATCAGACGAAAGATGAAACAGATGCGGACGATTTGCTTGGCAGCGACGAAGGGCGGGGTCGGCAAGACCACACTGACGGCAGCGCTTGCTGTGGCAGCAGCTGCTGACGGCGGCAAGGTTGGGCTGGTCGATGCCGATCCGTTGCAATCGCTGGCGTTCTGGCATCTGGCGCGCGAGACGTCCGACCGCCTGGTTCTGATCGGCGACAAGGACGACAGCGTCAAGGCACGTCATGACGCCGCCCGTCGCGGCGGCTTCGATTGGTGCCTAATCGATAGTCCACCTGCGATGGTGACGGTGATTGAGCCGTGCGTGCGGCTGGCCGATTTGATCGTCATTCCTGTGCGTCCGTCGCCGCTCGATATTCTCGCCATCGATCCGATCATCGAGCTGAGCAAGCTGCATCAGCGGACGCATCTGTTCGTACTGAACCAGACCACCCCAGACTCGATCTACACGGCCCAAGCGGCAAAGCTGCTGCGCAAAGCGGGAATGGTGCACGACGGTGAGATCGTCAATCGCCAGAGTTACGCGATCGCCATGATTCGAGGCCTGACGGCACCCGAGATCGAGCGCAGCGACGGGCTGGCGCAGGCGGAGATTGCGGAGCTCTGGAAGGTGGTCAAGCGCCGGTGCCCGCAGGGCACATGATGCAATTTGAATGGAGGTAGCGATGAGCGCAGATATTCCCGAAATCAAACTCAGCGAACTATCGAAGTTGATGGCGAAGCGCGATGCCAGCCGGTCGCAGCCGTCAAGTCTTGCTGACCGGCGCGCCAGCGAGACAGCGGCACAGCGGGCAGACGATGGCCGGGTGCGCCCAGCGGCGACAGACAAGAAGGGCAACGTGCAATTGAACGTGCGCGTGACGCCGGATGTGAAAAACCGCGTGATCGATCTGGCACGGGCGACCGATAGCGACATGTCGAGTGTCGTCGAAGCGGCACTACTCGCATATTTTCAAAATAAGGAAGTCTGACGTGCGGGTGTTGGCCGGGATGATTGGTGGAGCTGTTCTAGCGGCGGCGGCGCATGTCACGATTGTCAGCAGCGGCGGGTATGGCTCCGCGCACGCGATGCTGACGATTGCCATCGCGGCTGGCGTCGGCGTTGGCGCGATGATCATCGGCGATGCTTGGTCGCAAGCGCGGCACGGCTTGGCCTTCGCGTTGATCCTGGCGCTGCTGTGTGGCGAGGTTTTTGGATTGGCGCAGACTGCCGAACGTCTGGTCGCACAACGTGAGTTGACGCAAGCACCAGCACGCGAAGCCGAGCGGGTACGGCAAGCACTGGTCGTGTCGCTGCAGGCACTGGCGACGGAACGTGGCCAGCTGCGCTCGTCGCGTCTCGACGCGGCGGTGGCAATGCAGCGCGAGGTTGCGGTGACAATTCAGACGAAAGTCGCCGAGAAAAACTGCGCCGCAAATTGCCGGACGCTACTCGAGGAGCAGACGCGCGCGGCGAAGGCTGAAGTCGATGATGCACGCAGCAGTTTTGACCTTGACGCGAAAACCCTGGACGTTCGGATTGCCAGCGAGCGGGCAAAGCTCGACGCATGGCGCGCGCCGCCGTCCGGCGCCATGTTGGCGGATCGGTTGGGCTGGGCACCGTGGGCGTTGGATTTGATCATGGCGGCACTTGGCTCTCTTGGAGCCAACGGCCTAGGTGCCGCCTTGCTGGCGTTCGCTGCGCATCGCCGCGTCAAGCCGCGACAAGTCGCGGCAATCGATGTCGCGGCGTTGCCTGTCGTGACCGTTGACGACACACAGCGACAGATCGAAACGACGGCAGAGATGGCGGTGACTGATCAGACGACAGTGGTGGAGCCTGAGCCGGAGCGGGGCAATATGGTGGCGTTGCCGCTGCGCGCGGTACTAGTGAAACCCGTCGGCAATGTCGTCGAGTTCATGAAAGAGTGCTGCGTGTTCGCGGCCGAAGACGAATTGATCATCGAGCAAAGCGCTGTGATCGATGCGTACCGTCAGTGGTGCCGCACGCAGAAACTCGGCACACACGACGATCCGACGCTCGCCAAAATGTTCGACATGATCTGCGAAAAAACCGGACTGACGCGGCGACGTCATGGCGAGACCGTGTACTGGCTCGGCGTGAAGATCGACCCGCCGCGCAAAAAACGCACACGGCGGGCATGATGGTTACGCAGCAACTGCTGGTGCTGCCGGTGTCGTCAGCGACATCAGATACTCCGCCGCACGCGACGCTTGCGCCGCTGCCGACATCGCTGCACCGTTGTCGGACTTGAGTACCTGTAACCAGTTGCCAATGTAGTGCGCATGATCTTCGCGCGGCTGTGCGGTGATCGACAGCTCAGCGCACATCATCGCCGAAAACCATTCGGCGACAAGCTCTTCGATGGCATAACTGGCGGTGCCGAAACGTCCGGAGAGATCACGATTGAGACGATGTTTCGCGCCGCTGGCATGTCCGATTTCATGCATCAGTACGGCATAAAATCCTTCGGTCGCCGTCGAGGTTGGCGTGTCCTGGAATAATGCACGTTCGGGCATCTGCACGGTGTCGTCGCCCGGCCGGTAGTAGGCGCTCGCGCCACCATGGCGGATGTCGATGCCGAGACGCGCGATGACCTGTTCGACATGCTCAAGCCGTGTCGTCAGGTCGATGGTCGGCAACTCCGGCAAGGTGAAGCCGTCGACTTGGTCGGCGTTGAACACCCAATAGCCTTTCGCCATGCGGATGGTCTTTGTCGTGGCATTGCCGCTGTCGTTGCTGTCGGCCTTGTCGTCGATAATTTCCAGCGGCTTGTAGAACACGATAGGCGCAGCCTTCTCGCCCTTGCGCACCTGCGCGCCGAGTTCCTGCCATTGCCGGTACGTCGCGAACATGCCGGAGCGGTAGTTGGCGGCGTCGGCGGTCGCCCACAGCGTCAGCACGTTGATGCCCCGGTAGCGTTGTGCGCTCAAGGCATTGGTCGGCCGGGAATGGGCGACGCCGGGACGGCACCACGGGAATGTCGCGCCGGTCGCCTGGGCGGCCTCAAGCATCTTGATGATGGCGTCGGTGACGGTCTGGTGGATGTCGGCGCGCGATGGTTTATCGGGCATGGTCTGCACTCCAGATCAAGACGGCATATCGAGGATCGATCTGCTTTCGTCTGGACTTGGGTCAGCGGGCTCTACCGTTTTCGCGCACGCGCGATATGACGTGGCTTGTCATGGTCTGTCGCGGCCGGTCGGGGTTGGACGTGCCGTGTCGCGGCGCGGCGAACGATGTGGGGCAGGGAGGAGGCGCGGAACACGCGACGACCTTGCGCGACAAGCGGTGCCCGCTACACTGGCAAGAGACGGAATAAGAACCTGAAATGTAAAGGTGGCCGACAGATGTGTTCCTGATGCCGTTGTTGCAATCGACATTAAACAGTACCGCACGTCGCCGTCGCGCTGATTCGAAACCGTGGTGGCGAGAAATTTGAGGCGCTGGCCGAGCCTGCCTGCGAAATCCGCAGTCCACATAGTAAGTGGTTGACAGTTTGGCGGGGAGATGGTCTTTTCGAGTATGGGGGAGGTTGGGCCTGATCGCAGCTGTCAGTAGAGGATGCAATCACTGGCAGATTTTGCTCTCATCCGAGTCGGGCTGCCTGCAACGCAGGTCAAATGAGCAATAATAATTCTCGTGTAACAGTTTTGGTCTTCCGGAGAACTTATGACCTACAAAGTTATCCGACAGTCAGCCAATCGCGTCTGCAAGTTAGCGCGCTCAATTGTTCTGGTCGTGGGCATCAATACCGCTGCGATATCCGTTGCAGCTGCACAGATCGGGGCGCAAGGGTACCATAGAGACCCGGATCCGATTTTTGCTGAAGTGAAGGCAATTCAGCTTCAGATCATCACTACAGACTTGGCTAATTTTGCAGATGATAAAAATGGATTTCAACCGTTCTGGACGTTCCTGCAGCAGCATTTGAGCAAACAACTTGTTGGTGTGATACCCGCAGACCGCATTTTTGTGCCTCCTCGCCGTTTCGAGTGGGTAACGTGACCGCGCCGCCGTTCTTTCTGTCTTCGGGTCCATCCCTTTGTTCGATCTGAAGACCATCCCTTCGC
>JAYSVA010000276.1:0-7628 GCA_043718785.1 Hyphomicrobiaceae bacterium | reverse complement strand
CCGCAGCCATAGCGGCAGTACTGAGCAAGAGCCATCAAGCGGTTGCGGAGATTTGCGCGTGCCAATCCGAGGAAACGGATGCACCTGCGCCCGTCCTTCAGGCCTGCAAACCCGCTCCGAACTCAGCATCAAGGCTGCTGACCGGCAGGCCGAGTACTTTACCCCCACAAATGGCGGCAGAAATCGCTTTTAGGGCCGCGATGCAATACCCAACCCATCGGCGCCGCTCCGAGCCATCGGGGGCCCCATCGTCCGACAGCGCTCCGCGCGAAGGGCCATGACCTAAGCAGAGTCCTGTGAAGTGGTCTTCCCGGTTCAGCGATAAAACTCTGCAAAAACAAGAAATCTAAGCAGGCTTTCGTTGGGCAACCAACGAAAGCCTGCTTAGGTAAACTCGCGAACTAGATCGTCACAAGCTGCTGCGGCTCCGCTCCGCGTGCGGCTGCCCGGGGGATCCCAGTATCCAGCGTGACTAGGCGGCCGCCATGCCGCACCGCGAGACCGAGCAGGTACACGTCCGTGATCTGACGCGGGCTGAGCAGACGGGCGTGGTCAATGGCCGCGTCGTCCAGCACCGACAGATCGTCGGGCCAGAACACGTGCGAGGCCAACGCTGTCGCCCGGCGCAGCATCAACAACGCATCAGGCAAGGGCAGCCGGTTTGGATAGGCCGCGAGCGTTACGATCCGCAGAAAGCCGTTCTGGGTGATCGGGCAGCTCGCCCACCCTCCATCTTTCTCGGCTGCCCACCACGCCCGCGCGCGGCTGTGGTGCACGTGCTTGGGGTCCATCAGCGCGATCAGCACGTTGACATCGAGCAGCGCAATCATGTCCTAACCGCGCTTGTTTTTGGTCGGTTGACCGAACGGCTTCACGGCCCGGGGCTGATCTAGGCCGTGGTCCCATGCCTGCGCATCCTCGGCATCAGCCGCCTCCTGCAGGCGGCGCACCACGTCGCCAGTGACGGGCAGCTGCCCGCCGCCATGCAACGGAAACGCCGGGAATTCGTCGACGGTGTAGGCGACCTGTGCCTCGGCTAGCCCACCGCCGATCCCACTCGGTTGGGTCAGCGCCCGCCGCGCAAGCTCAGAAATGACTTGGCCCATCGTCCTACCCTCTGCCCGCGCCAAATCCTTGGCCGCTGCCAGCACGTCATCATCAATATCGACTGTCGTTCTCATGTAGTGATTGAACAGTAGTGATGCAATGATGTCAAGATGCAGTGATGTTGAGGTGCAGCGCTGCGACGGGCACCATTACAGCGGAATATTGTCGTGCTTCTTCCACGGGTTCTGGATGTCCTTCCCCCTGAGCATATTCAACGCGCGGGCGATGCGACGGCGGGTGTGGCGAGGGGTAATGACTTCGTCGATGTAGCCGCGCTCTGCCGCCACGAACGGGTTGGCGAAGCGCTCTTTGTAGTCGGCGATGCGTTTCTCGAGCTTGGCCGGATCATTCAGTTCGGTGCGATGCAGGATCTCCGCTGCGCCCTTGGCTCCCATGACAGCGATTTCGGCGGTCGGCCAGGCGTAGTTCACATCGCCGCGGATGTGCTTCGAGCTCATCACGTCGTACGCGCCGCCATAGGCTTTGCGGGTGATAAGCGTGACTTTCGGCACGGTGGCCTCAGCATAGGCGAACAGCAGCTTGGCGCCGTGTTTGATCAGTCCGCCGTATTCCTGGGCGGTGCCGGGCAGGAACCCCGGCACGTCGACCAACGTTACAATCGGGATCTCGAAGCAGTCGCAAAACCGCACGAAACGCGCGGCCTTACGAGATGCGTCGCTGTCGAGCACGCCTGCTAGCACCAGCGGCTGGTTGGCGACGATGCCAACGGTTCGGCCTTCGATACGGGCGAAACCGGTGACGATGTTCTTAGCAAAACTGTCCTGGATTTCGAAGAAATCGGCCTCGTCCACGACCTTCAGGATCAGTTCCTTAATGTCGTAGGGTTTGTTGGGATTGTCGGGGATCAGGCTGTCCAACGACAAATCGGGCCGATCCGCTGCATCCTTGGTAGGCAGGACAGGCACGCCCGCCTTGTTGTTAGCGGGCAGGAAGTCCATCAGGCGGCGCATCTGCAGCAGCGCCTCAACGTCGTTTTCATAGGCCCGGTCGGCAATCGACGATTTCGTCGTGTGCACTTTGGCGCCGCCGAGCTCTTCGGCGGTCACGGTTTCATTGGTTACGGTCTTCACGACATCGGGACCGGTGACGAACATGTAGCTGGTGTCACGCACCATGAAGATAAAGTCGGTCATGGCGGGTGAATAGACATCGCCGCCGGCGCAGGGACCCATGATGACGGAGATTTGCGGGATGACGCCAGAGCTGAGGGTGTTGCGCAGAAACACCTCGCCGTAACCACCGAGTGCCGCCACACCTTCCTGAATGCGCGCCCCGCCAGCGTCAAACAGTCCGATGATCGGAGCGCGGTTCTGCAGCGCCATGTCCTGGATCTTGGTGATCTTCTTGGCGTGCGCCTCGGAGAGCGATCCGCCGAACACAGTGAAATCTTTGGCGAACACATAAACGACGCGACCATTGATCGTGCCCCAACCCGTGACAACGCCATCGCCGGGGATCTTGGTCTTCTCCATCCCAAAGTCGGTGGAACGGTGCTCGACGAACATGTCGAACTCCTCGAACGACCCCTCGTCCATCAGCAGGTCGACACGCTCGCGCGCCGTCAGCTTGCCCTTTTTGTGTTGCGCATCGATGCGGGGCTGCCCCCCACCCAACCGCGCCACATCGCGCCGCCGCTCCAGCTCGTTGATAATTTCTTTCATGGGTGTGCCCTTGGCCCGCAATTGTCGGTCGACGCGCTTTCAATGAATGTTGGCGTCGCATAGCATGAGCGCCGCCCGTGGCAAATTCAGCTTATGGGCGAGATTGATGGCTGACACGAGATTGATGGCGCACTTGGCTTTTGATGCGACTCCCTTCATACAGAAGGTAACAAATTTTCACAGTTCAGGACTTATCCGGCCTTAGGGATAAAGTATTATACCTTGACAGCTGATGTGATCCAAAACAAAAGCAAGCCCGACCGCTGTGAAGGCGCTCTAGCTAATAGTAAATTATTACAATAGCTTAGACATACTTTCGGCACTAAGCACCCGTAGAATGTACTACCAGCGACGGATTTATCTTCCGCTTACGTCAATGATATCGTTGGGAAGCGTTACACAAATGGAACCTCGTATGCTCGCCGCTGATGACACCAGAAGCGTCCTCGTTCGCAAAAGCGAGCTCGCCAAGCGCATGCGCCTGCTGCCACCACTTCGCAACATCATGGTCATCGACGACAACGAGCAGGACGCCCGCCATGCGGCCGTTGTATTGCAGATGCTGCTCGGTCCTGAGTTGAACCTCACCAGCCACCGTTATCTGGCGAAGGCCGTCGCAGAGCTCCAGCGTCGGATGCCTGATCTCGTCATTCTGGATGATCACTTGCCGCCAATGGACCGGGCAGAAACTTCGCTAAAGGCACTGCAGCGTTTTGGCTTCAAAGGCCCATTTATTATCATGACCGGCATGCTCGACCGTGCCCGCAAGCTGGAGCTGGACAAACTCAACCCGCTCGGCCTGATCCACAAGGACGACCTCGATAGCTTCTCGATCGCCGAGGTCCTGATACGGCTGGTTAAAGATGAAGTGTAAGGGCTGTTAGTAGCTGCCTGGAATTGGCCACTTTGCAGGCTGGCGGGCGTCCGCTATCACTGACCGCGAGGCACACACCGAGCGGACCCCCATTATGCGGCATCAGTACGAAAGCTATGACTATGTGATCGTGGGCGGAGGCTCGGCCGGATGCCTGCTGGCGAACCGGCTGTCAGCAGACCCGGACGTGACCGTTGCGCTGCTTGAAGCTGGCGGGCGCGATGACTACCACTGGATTCATATTCCCGTCGGCTACTTGTATCTGATGGGCAATCCGCGCACAGATTGGGGCTTCAAAACCGCGCCGACCGCAGGTCTCAACGGCCGCGAGCTGAATTATCCACGAGGGCGTGTGCTCGGTGGATGCTCGTCGATCAACGGCATGATTTACATGCGCGGCCAGAGTCGCGACTACGACCAGTGGCGGCAGATGGGCAACCCCGGCTGGTCCTGGGATGATTGCCTGCCCTATTTCCTCAAACACGAGGACCAGTGGGCGATGGCGCCCTCCGCCTTCGACGGCGTGCACAGCCGAGGCGGCGAATGGCGGATCGAAAAGCCCCGAGTTCGCTGGGACATCCTCGACGCCTTCGCTGAAGCTGCTGAACAGGCAGGCATTCCGCGTATCGCCGACTTTAACGGCGGCAATAACGAGGGCTCCAGTTACTTTCAGGTCAACCAGAAGAAGGGCCTGCGCTGGAACACGGCGAAAGGCTTCCTGTGGCCGGTGATCGAACGCGGCAACCTGACGATCATCACTGGGGCATTGGCCGAGCGGGTGACGCTGAAAGGCCGCCGCGCCACCGGTGTGGATTTCCGCACGACGAAGGACGGGGCGCAACATATTCCCGTTAAGGCCGACGGCGGGGAAGTCATCTTGGCGGCTGGCTCCATCGGTTCACCGCATCTGCTGCAGCTGTCGGGCATCGGTCCAGGCGCGACCCTGAAGGCCGCAGGCGTCGAGGTTCGCCACGAATTGGCGGGCGTTGGCGCGAACCTGCAGGATCACCTGCAGATTCGCTGCGCTTACAAAGTGCATGGCGTAAAAACGCTGAACGAGACCTCGCAGACAATGTTTCAGAAGGCCAAGATCGGTCTGGAGTACGCCATCAAGCGCACCGGCCCGATGTCGATGGCCCCCTCGCAGCTTGGCGCGTTCGCCAAGTCGGACCCGTCGCGCGAGACGCCAAACGTACAGTACCATGTGCAACCGCTGACGTTGCCAAAGTTCGGGGAGCCGCTGGAGCCATTTCCGGCGTTCACCGCCAGCGTCTGCAACGTCCGCCCGACCAGCCGAGGCGCTGTCAAAGCCACCGGACCCGATGCGGCCACCCATCCACATATCGATCCGAACTACCTCAACACATCCGATGACCGCCGGGTCGCCGCCGACAGCATCCGGTTAACGCGCAAAATCGTCGCGCAACCTGCCCTGCAGAAATACCGGCCCGAGGAATTCCGCCCCGGCCCCGAGATCGATAGCGACGAAGACCTGGCGAAAGCCGCCGGTGATATTTCCACCACCATCTTCCACCCCGTCGGCACGGCGAAGATGGGTACGGATTCCGGTTCGGTCGTTGATCCGGAACTTCGCGTTCACGGCATCCAGGGCCTGCGCGTCATCGACGCCTCGGTGATGCCGACCATCACGTCGGGCAATACCAACGCCCCCACCATGATGATCGCCGAGAAGGGCGCCGCCATGGTTCTGGCCGCCCGTAAGGTGATGGCTTAGGGAGTTAGCACATGTCCGCGCAAGATCGCTACGGCTCGCCGCTGACAACGGGATCTGACGAGGCGGCTACGGCCTATCGTGACGGCATGGATCTGCTGTTGTCGTCTTGGCCGGGTGCGGCCGGGGCGTTTGATCGGGCCATTGCGGCTGATCCCGGGTTCGCCCTGGCACATGTTGCGCGGGCGCGCGTGCATGCGACGTATGCCGAGGGGCAAGCGGCCAAAGCGCTCGCCGCGACGGCTCGAGAGCTCGCTGCCCGCAACGCCACTCCGCGCGAGCAGAGCCACGTCGAAACACTGGCCCAGGTCATAGACGGGCAACCGGCGAAGGCATTGGAATTTGCGCTTGCCCACCTTGAGCAATGGCCGCGCGATGCCATCGTCATGTCACTGCCGCTCGGGGCGTTCGGGCTGTTCGCTTTCTCCGGTATGACCAATCACGATCAGGCCCGTGTTGATTTATGCCAGCGCCACGCTCACCACTACGGCGACGACTGGTGGTTCACGACCTATCTCGGCTGGTCACTGACGGAGAATGGCGACGTCAAGAGAGGCCGCCAGCTATCCGAGCGCGCCTTCGGGATGCGCCGCAACAACGCCAACGTTGTGCACGCCCTATCGCACGCGATGTTTGAGGATGGCTCCACCAGGCAAGCTGACGCGCTGATTTCAGAATGGCTGCCTACATACGACCGCGCGGGTATTCTACACAGCCACATCTCCTGGCATCAGGCTCTGGCGGCACTCGAACAAGACGACGCGACCCGGGCGCTGGCGATCTATACCGACCGCATACGTCCTGCGGTCTCTGCCGCCGCACCGCTGAATGTGATGACGGACGGCGCGTCGCTGCTTTGGCGCTTGGGTGTCAGCGGACATCCGGCACCACGGGAGATCTGGGACGATGTCGCCGCCTACAGCGAGCGCTACTTCCCAAAATCTGGCAATTCTTTTGCGGATGTCCACGCCGCCATCATCGCCGCCGCAACCGGGAACCGGGAGGTACTCGATGCGCGCATCGTCGAGCTGGACGCCCGACTGGCGAGCGGCACACTCGCTGCCGGTTCCGTCGTACCCGCGCTCTGCCGCGCCGTCTGCGCGTTCAGCAATGGCGACTACCGCTTGTGCGTCGGCCTGCTGGAGCCGGTCGCCAGTGACATCGTCCGCATCGGCGGCAGCCACGCGCAGCGCGAAATGATTGAGGACACGTTGCTCGTGGCCCTGATGAAGAGCGGTGAGTTGGCTAAGGCACAGGCGTTGCTCGAGCATCGGCTGCATCGCCGCCCCTCGCAGCGCGACACAGTGTGGTGGTCGCGAATGGACGCCTAAACCTTCGCCAGCGCCAGATCGGCGTGAAAATTGTTGCCCGCTGTAGTTGCCTTGATGACGCCGGTTCGGATGACGAAATCGCCGAAGCGTTCGCCAGCGTTGCGTTCCTTGGCATAGCGCAGCAGCAGCGGCGTCAGCAGCTTCAAGATCTTCGCATCATCAACATCCTGGGCATACAGCTTCGACAGGCGCGAGCCGTCGAAGGCCGCACCGAGGTATAAGTTGTACAGGCCGGGGCCACGTCCAACGAAGCCGATTTCGGCGAGATATGGGCGGGCGCAACCGTTCGGGCAGCCGGTCATCCGCATCATGATGTCGTCGCCGCGCAGACCCGCTTGGTCGAGCACGTCTTCGAGTTTGTCGATCAGCTTCGGCAGGTAGCGCTCGCTTTCGGCGAGGCCCAGCGCGCAGGTTGGCAGTGACACGCAAGCCATGGCGTTGCGACGCAGACCCGATGACGACGTGATGGACACGCCATGCTTGGCCAGGATCGCCTCGATCTCGGGCTTTTGCTTCGCGGTAACCTGAGCGATGATGACGTTCTGGTTGGAGGTCAACACCCAGCTGCCTAGCTTCTGGGCGGCCTGCTTTTCGGCGATATCGCGGAACGCCTTGCGCATCGTGTGGCCCGGCACATCCTTGATGCGGCCGTTCTCGATGAACAGCGTCAGATGCCAGAGCTTGTCCGCGCCCTGTTGCCAACCAATCGGGTCGCCGGTCGATGTGAACTTGAACGGTTTTGGAGCTCCAAGCTTGTGGCCGACGCGCTTTTCAACCTCGGCCCGGAAAGCCGCAATGCCACGCGTTTCGATGGTGTACTTGAGGCGGGCGTGCTTGCGCACTTCGCGATTGCCCCAGTCACGCTGCGTGGTGACAACTTTCTCGCCAACATCAATGGCCTG
>JAYSVA010000275.1:0-7631 GCA_043718785.1 Hyphomicrobiaceae bacterium | reverse complement strand
GCGGAATTCTGTCGCCAGCGCGCTGAAATCGACGTGTGCGGTGAGGTCGTCGCAGCCGGGCGCACGAAACGGCGACACATACTTGTGCTCGCTCATCGCCTGCAGCGTATCGCCGACCACGCTCTCGCCGAAGCCGTAATCGATGAACAGGGCGGCCAACGGAGTCACCTCGCCAGCGGGCCCGAGAATGCCCTTAGCCAGAACGTTCTGCGCTGACGCCGCCCCTGCGGATGTCTGGCAGATCGCCCCATCCGGTGCGGCTGCATGCATCGGCTGGGCATGCACATCGGCGGGCCAATTGGCCTTATCGATCTCGGTAAATGCGAACCGGCCATTTTCAATCCCGACCGCTCGCAAGTGCCACTCACCGGCGCGCGCCACCCATTGCTCAATGGAAAATGTATCGAGGTATTCGTTGGCCAGCACTATACTGGGGAGAGACGGTGATTTGTCGTCAGCCCAAAACAGTCGCGCTGCCGACGAATGCCAGGTCGTTCGGTCAGCATAAGCGGCCAGAGCAACCTGCTGCTGCTTGACCAGCGTCCGATTGCTCTCAACGAGCCGAATCTGGGCCGCCGCAACGAAGCCTGGCACGACAGAGCCGGCCCGCAGCGCATCTTTCATCAAAGTGCCACGACCCGGCCCGAGTTCGACGAGATTGAACGCGGGCGGCGCGCCCATGGCCCGCCACGTCACGGCAGCCCAGATACCGACAAGCTCGCCAAAAACCTGACTGATCTCAGGTGCCGTAATGAAGTCTGCAGCCCCGCCAATCGCCGACTGGAACTGGTAATAGCCGAAGTCGGGATCATGCAGGCACAAGCCCATAAAAGTCGAGACAGACAGTGGCCCCTGCGCCCGGATGCGATCCTTGATCTTCTCCGCCAGAGGCGTGCTGATCTGCGTCTCTGGATCAAATTCACTCACGCGGCGTCTCGCACGTCAGCTGAGCCACGCTTGCGGGCGTTGGTGTAGAACCACACGCCAGCTAAGAACATCGGGATCGAATAGGTGATGCCGGGCGTCATGAAGCCCTTGGTGAAGGCGTGGGCTGCATCCGGCTCGCGGAACAGCTCGCAGAACGAGCGGGCCAGCGCGTAACCGGCCAGGAACACGCCCGTGACCAGCCCCGGCGACTTCAGCGCCAGCTTTTGGTGGGTCAGCACGCGCAGCACCAGGAACAGCAGCAGTCCCTCCGTCGCCGCCTCGTACAACTGGCTCGGATGGCGGGTTGCAGGCCCGGCATGGGGAAACGCCATCGACCACGGCACAGTGGACGGGCGGCCCCACAGCTCGCCGTTGACGAAGTTGGCGATGCGACCGAACATCAAACCCAGCGGCACCGATGCAGCGCACAGGTCCATGGCGGACAACACCGGCAGCTTGTACCAACGTGCAAACAGCCAGATCGCGACGCCCGTGCCGAGCAGCGCGCCATGGAACGCCATGCCGCCCTTCCAGACCTGCAAAATCTCGAGCGGATGCTGCATGTAGTAGCCCGGCTCATAAAACACGACTGAACCGAAACGGCCGCCGATGATCACGCCAATGGTCATGAACAGCAGCAGATCATCCGCCCGCTCTGGCGTGAACGGGGACTGGCCCTGCGGCCACAGATGCCCCTCCGTCAGCAGCCGCTTGATGTACATCCAGCCGAGCAGCAGGCCCGCCATATAGGCAAGCCCGTACCACTTGACCGCAATCGGGCCGATCTGCAGCGCGATGGGGTCAACCGCTGGAAATGTCAAAGCCGAGAACAGGTGCATCACGTCGGTCTACCGCATCAGCCAAAAGATACACCGACCGTGCGGTGAACCGGGCGGGCGTGTCAAGTTTTCGGGCGTTCGCTCAGATGGCGGCGGCAAGCCAAGGCCTGCCAATCACACTGCTCAAATCTGCCTAACATCGATTGTCCCAAGTCCGCGCCCGGCTTTTGCCAACTTCACATCTGCGGTCGCGAGCACGGCCGATTCACGTTCGGCAAGCGCAAGATAAGTGCAATCATAGATCGGGTGATCAAGTTCGAAACTGAGTTTGGAGGCGCGGGCAAACAGCCGTGACATCGGAACAAGATCAACGCAGTCATCAACGAATGAAACTGCCAATTCGACTTGATCGCGCTGATAGACGCCCAGGCGGCACTTCTTCCAAAGCGCGCTGAAGACTTCGAAACGGAGGAGATCAGGAGCGATCAAGTCACGCTCAGAAACGAAGATAGCACGCGCAGCAGCTGATCCCGGCTCCTCCGCGACCAATTTGACCATCACGCTCGCGTCGATGACCAAGCTCATTACCGCGCGTCACGATCAGCGCGGATCAACGTCACACTGTCGATATCGCTAGCGGGACTCATCGCTCTAATGCGGTCCATCCGTGCCAACAGCGCTGCCTTATCAGGCTTTTGCGGCCGCGCCGCTTCGGTCAAAAGATCGTGCGCTACTTGCTCCAGAGACTTGTCACGTGCGCGCGCCAAATCCTGAAGCTGGGCAATCACGGCATCATCTAAATTGTTGACCAGGATGTATCCCATTGAGGCCTCCATTATCGACAAGATTATCTGAACGCCCCAATCCCATCAATACGCCCCTGCCACCGCGCCGACGCCGTCTTTGTTGTAGAGGTCGCGGCGGAAGTTGATGACGCCATCTTCGGTGGCCCAAGCGGTGATGTAGACGAAGTACAGCGGCACGGGGCGCTTCAACGTCACGTTCTGGCGCTCGCCGGTCTTGCGCATCTGCTCGATGCGCTCATGGCTCCAGCCGCCGTTGTCGGTCAAAAGCCACGCCGCCAGATGCTCGATGCCCTGGACGCGCACGCAGCCAGATGACGCCGCGCGGAAATTGCGCCCGAACATGGTTTCGGACGGCGTGTCGTGCATATAGACCGAGTGGTTGTTATGGAAGTTGATCTTCAGGAAACCGAGCGGGTTCTCCTTGCCCGGCTGCTGCTTGAACACGAGGTTCTTGGCACCACCACCGGCCCAGTCCACCCGGCTCGAGTCGATTTTCTTGCCATTGGCGTCGTAGGCATCAATGCCAAACTTCGACAAAACATCCTGATTACGGCGGGCCATATCTTGGCCCTTCGGGATCAGATCCTTGTCGATCACGGTTGGCGGCAGCGTCCACACCGGGTTGAAGTTCATCTCATGAATGGCGGATTTCAGTAGCGGTGTCTGGCGGTCGAGCTTACCAACCACGCCTGCGTGACGGGACACGATCCGATCTCCATCAACCGCCTCGATCTGGGCACTGGGGATGTTCACCATCACGTACTTCTTCGGCATGCCACGGCCGAATTCCTGCAGGCGCGCTAGGTTCTGGCGCAACTGGCGCAAACGGGCGGCGGCTGGAACGTTCAGCGCAGCAACAGTGCGTTTGTCGACGACGCCAGTTGGTGTCAGCCCATTCGAGGCCTGATAGCGCTTCACGGCCTTCTCGACATAGAAGTCGAAGTGATTGGAGTAATTTGACTGCTCTTTCAGGTCGCCGGAAGACAGCAGCCGTTCACGCAAAATGCCGACAGCTTCATGCGTCATGCCAGTCTGCAACTGCATCTCCGGCAACTGCCGCCAGCCACCACGCTCAGCGATTGCAGCGTAGCGCTGGATGGCAGCCTTCATCGGCTCAATGTTGACGGCGGACAGCGTCGGGAAGCCCTTTGGCGGATTGGCTTCCCACTCCTTCACAAACGACTTGTCGTAAGGTTGATCGGACGAACCTGAGCGCTGCTGAGCAAATGGTGACCACGAACCCGACGGGTCCTGCTGGGCAGACGCCACGGCGCCAAACGACACGGCTGCAGTGATCAGCGTCAGCGTGCCGAGCAAGCGCGCTGCAAACGAGTTCATGCCGAGATTTGCCATCGTGTCTGTCTCTTCATCGAACGACGTTATTCTGCGGCAATCGTCAAACTGCCAAGGTTGCCATTATCGCGCGCCAGATTAACCAATCGTTACTGCATGCACCAGAGTGAACACGAATAACCTTTTGGCCTAGTGAGATTTCCGTGACCGCAGCAGGCCGACAACAGTTCGTCGTGGCAAGCGACAGATGGGGAAACGACTTGGCCCAAAGCAAGGCTGGCATGAATGCGTCTGTGGCGATGACGCAAACGTGCGGGGCACGATAACCACCACGCGGGATAGCGACGCAAAAAAGAGGGGCTAAGCCACCCTGTGTGCTTAGCCCCTTGGATCACGCCGTGAGATATTTGAGCAGGGTAGTGTGGGCGTAGAGGAACACCATTGAACCAATTCTGAATGCGGCGTTCATCCGTCGTTCATGTTCGAAACACCGGTTTTAACTGGCAACATTGGCCAGGATCGTGATCCGGCCAGACCGGTCGGAACGAACAAGGTCAGCACCGACCGCGATGCCGTGGGCCATCGAACGGATCGCCCCATCTGCACTTCCGGAAATCATATTCTGCGCCACCAGTACGGTACCGGCGGTTGGGTCGCTCTGCACGCCGATGCCAATTCTCGACTTGCGGATCAGGTTGCCGGTCACCGTCACGTCGCGCATATAGTTGCCCCAGCCGATAAAAACGCCAAACGATGGGGCATTTTCAATGGTATTACCGGAAACCAAGCTATCGGCTTCGACGGATATACCCTCGCCGCGCTTGTCCTGCGGTTCCTGATCGCGGCGGAACAGGTTGCGGATCAGGTTGCCCTGGACAACAGCCAAGCGACCGCCCTCATTGAAGTTTGTGACTGCTATGCCCGATGCCGCTGTATCAATTAGGTTGTTGGCAATTAGCGCGCCTTCAAAGCCGAACTCAGCGTAAAGTGCCACTTCGCCGATACGCTGGCAGTTATTGCCGATCATCTGGATATTGGAGGCAGCGTTACCGCGCACCGCGGAATAGGCACAATCCGAAATGCGGTTGCCGCTGACCATCACGTTGCCAGCCCGGAAAACGTTAACGCCATTGCCGTTCTGGCCCGTGCCGCCCGAGCCTGCAGCGATCTTCTCGATGCGGTTGTTGGTGACAATGGTGCCATCCTCACCCACTGCCGAACGCCACACCAGAATGCCATTGTTGTTGCAACTGGCGACGCGGTTGTTGTCGATGTTCAACCCCTTGGCGTCCAGGCTGAACAGTCCAGCCAAAGCAACCAGCGCAATTGTGCAGCCGGTGACCCGTCCACTGCACCCCGTCAAGACAATGCCATTCAGCAAGCTATTGCGGACTTCAAGGTTGGTGAGCTGGACGTTAGTCGACTGCCGGATGGTCACCAATCCCTCAGCACGGGTGCTGTCGAGAGCATTCAGTGCGCCGTCGACGGTGAAGCCTTCCAGCCGGATGTCATTGGCTTGCGACGCCAGGATCGCGGCGCCACCGCCGATGTACCTTAATGTCGAAAGGCCGCTGGTGCCGATCAGCTTCGTGCCTGCCCGCAACGTGAGCGTGCGGAAATTGATGCGCCCGGCCGGCAGAACGAGTGGCTGCCGACGCAGTGCCGCGTCATCGACTAGCCGCTGCAGCACGTCGGTTTGGTCCGTATTGCTATCGGGGATCAAGTTGGACGGCGCTGCTTTAGCGGCAGCAGGGCCGATTGTCCCGGCCAAGCCTAAACCTATGCCAGCCGTAACAAACATTCGTCTTGAATGAGGCATTCCACGCGCTCCCGGAAAACGAGACCGATGCACGAATTGCGCCAGCTTAAAGTGCGCTACCAATCCGCAGTATTCCAAAAGGTAAGCTCAGCCATTACTATTTTGTGGAATTGAACATCGTTCTCCGTTGACCTTCTACCAGCATTGGCATTTCTTGTTCGCATAATGGCATTTTAAATCAGATTTTTAGCTTTGCTTTGGGATATTGGACATGCATGCACAGCTTCAGGTTGTTCTGAATGATCGCCTCCGTCTTCAAGAGCTCGCCGACTTGCGTTTGCTCGATACGCCACCGGAAGAACCATTTGACCGGCTGACACGCGTCGCCGCTCAAGCACTGGGGGCACCCATCGCGCTCGTCTCGCTAGTTGATGGGCATCGGCAATTTTTCAAAAGCGCGTACGGACTGGTCGAGCCGCTAGCTTCAGTTCGCGAAACGCCATTGTCACACTCATTCTGCAAACATGTCGTCGCCACTTCGGCCCCGCTGATCGTCGGCAATGCCCGCATGCATTCACTGGTCTGCGGGAATATGGCAGTGACTGAGCTTGGTGTCGTCGCTTACCTCGGCATTCCGCTGGCGCTGCCGCACGGCATGACGCTAGGTAGCTTCTGCGTCGTTGATACCGAACCCCGACACTGGTCCACTGATGACCGGCAGATCATGACAGCCCTTGCATCGTCTGTGATTAGTGAGATCGCTCTTCGCTCGGCGCAAAACCAGATCCGGACACTGCAACGCAGTTTGGCTGATCAGCACATGAAAGTGCTGGCAGCACAGCGGCTTGCTCATTTGAGTGAGCACTTACTGCTCAAGGATGAGCCGGGACAAAACGGAACCTGGGCGGACGCAACCCGCGGCTGCTTGGAGAACTTGAGCGTCGCCGTTCATCAAATCCTGTCGACGGACTCAGCGGAGCCTGCCAGCACTGACAGTCTGTCCATTGACCAGCTTCGCGAGAAATTGACGGGCCGCCAGATCGAAGTTTTTGATCTGCTGATGCGCGGCCTGCAAACCAAAGAAATTGCGCGATATCTGGGTCTCAGCCCACGCACAATCGAAGTCCATCGGTCGAAAATTCTTGAGCGACTTCAAATTAGCAGCATTTCCATGCTGCTTAAGCAGCTACTGGCACGACCTGAGTCGTATTGAACAACAGCGAAATCACTGCGCGATACCCAGACTTAGCAGCTTAAGTGTTCTCACCTAGACCGCGCCGTAGCCAATGCGGATATGGCCGAACCGCAGACGCTGATACGTTGAATACATGTCCCACTGCAGATTAACCGATAAATCCGCAGATGCGATATTATCGTCGATTTTACAGCGTCAGAAACTCAGCACACGAGGATGTCATGAAACGCTTTATCATCTCAACATTCGTTGTCGGCCTGCTCAGCTTCTCATTGAGCCCAGCTTTCGCCGCTCCAAGCGATCACGACCTGAAGACAAACAAGGGCGTCACAAAATTGTTCGAAGAAATCCAGCAGAACAGTAGCGGCCAATAATTGCCGCGACAAGCACGGGTGCCCTCATCCGTGCTTCCGCCGGACAATGGAGGCAACCATGAGAAGATATGCCACTGTCCATGTGCTTTATTTAGTCTTGGGATTAGTTGCTGACTTCGGCACCTTGTCGGCTCGCCCCGTAATAATGGAACGCACAGCCGCCGCTGATTCTGATGTGCCGCCAGGAACCGCTGGCCCTTACAATCCGGGCATTCCGGGCAACCCTGCCTCACGAATTCAGTGACGATCAATTCTTGCAGGTTTAAATTGTTGCGGACAATTTAATTAGTGCAAGTAGACCCTCGTCAGATATGCCGAGGGTCTTTTGTGCCGGGGGGCCTTCGCGTTTTAAACCACCTTGAGCTTAGTTCCGACATCGCGGAACGTCGTTTTGATACGGCGAACGGTGCCGGATTTGGCGCGCATGACGATGGTTTCGGTTTCAGCAAACTCGCCGCGGAACTTGACGCCATCCAGCAGCGAACCGCCGGTAACGCC
>JAYSVA010000274.1:0-7633 GCA_043718785.1 Hyphomicrobiaceae bacterium | reverse complement strand
CTGGCCCTGCGCGGCCTGCGAACGGCACACGCCCGCCTGACCATGACGGCGGCCAACACCATGGCCGTGATCCGCTGGCTGCAGACCCGGCCGGAAGTGACGCGCGTTCTGTATCCGGCACTTGAAACCGACCCCGGCTATGCCATCTGGAAGCGCGATTTTACGGGCGCCAACGGTCTGTTCTCGATTGAGCTGGCAACGGAGTTCGGGCCAGAGCACGGTGACAAGTTCATCGATGGCCTCAAAATGTTCGGCATCGGCGCATCCTGGGGCGGCTACGAGTGCCTGGCGCTGAACTATCCGGCCTCCCGCCTCAAGGGCTGGAACGGCGGCACCCTGATCCGCCTCCACGTCGGCCTGGAAGACCCCACCGACATCTGCACCGACCTCGAACGCGGTTTCAACGCGATGCGGGTGGGTTGAGGGTGGGGGCCAAATCGGTGACTCCTTTGGGTTTTTCTCCTCCTCCCCCTTGAAGGCCCTTGAAGGGGGAGGAGGCGAAAACCGCGAGTGTGAGTGCGTGGGCAAAGGGGCAATCGATTGGTTCGACGGTTTCTGCCAGCAAAATAAACCATGTTTCCAGCAATTCTGGCGTTTGCTGCGGGCCATCGCAACGGCAACACAAAAATTACGCCCAGTTTGGGCGTTCTCGTCGTTAACCATGTCAGCCCACAAATTATCTCTTGACAGCGTGACGCTACTACGCTATGTTTTGGGTATGCTCCGAAGTGCCGTCGAAATGACGGCCCGCTAGCATTCCAACCTCATTGTTCGTGATGATCCCGGATGTTTTCCGCCTGCTCGCGCGGGCCTGAAATTCCGGGAAACCAGCTAAATTTGGGTGGTTGTGAACCACCCTAGCGCCGCATTTCGCCGCCCACCGGTTGCTATCGCGGGTTGGCCGCCTTAGAACTAACGAAACAGCCTGTCGCGAGACCCGCCCGCCCATGAACCGGGGGTGGACTGGCGTTGTAGTGCTCGTTCCAGTTACCCATTCTGTTGCCTTATGGAGAACACCTATGGATAAGCCCGTCATCACGTTGCTGAAGAGCCAGGCCTACATTGATGGCGCTTGGGTTGGCACGCCGTCGATGGCGGTGACCAACAAGGCGACCGGCGACATCATCGGGCGGGTGCCGGATATGGGCGCGAGCGAGACCCGGCAGGCGATTGAGGCGGCAGACCGGGCGTTCAAGACCTGGTCGAAGATGCTGGCGAAGGAGCGCTCGAAAATCCTGCGCACCTGGTTCGATCTGATCATCGCCGAGACCGACCAGCTGGCGTTGCTGCTGAGCTACGAGCAGGGCAAGCCGCTGGCCGAGGCTAAGGGCGAAATCGCCTACGGCGCGTCGTTCGTCGAGTTCTTTGCCGAGGAAGCCAAGCGCGTTTATGGCGAGACCATCCCGACACATAAAAGCGACGCGCGCATCGTTTGCATCAAGCAGCCGATTGGCGTGGTTGGTGCGATTACGCCGTGGAATTTCCCGATTGCGATGATCACCCGCAAAGTATCGCCAGCGCTCGCCGCTGGTTGCACGGTGGTGTGCAAGCCCGCTGAAGATACGCCGCTGTCGGCCTTGGCGCTGGTGGCGTTGGCCGAGAAGGCGGGCATGCCGAAGGGCGTGTTCAACGTCATCACGTCCAGCGATCCCGTGCCGGTTGGTAATGAGCTGACCAGTAACCCCATGGTCAAGATGATCACCTTCACGGGCTCGACCGAGGTGGGCCGCATCCTGATGCGCCAGTCGGCGGGCACCATCAAGAAGCTCGGCCTGGAATTGGGCGGCAACTCGCCGTTTATCGTGTTCGATGATGCCGACCTCGACAAGGCCGTGATCGGCGCGATGGCGTCAAAATTCCGCAACGCCGGGCAGACCTGCGTGTGCGCCAACCGCATCTTCGTGCAGGCCGGCGTGTATGATGCATTTGCTGCCAAGCTCGCTGCTGAAGTGGCGAAGCTGAAGGTCGGCGTCGGCATCGACCCCGGCGTGACGACGGGGCCGCTGATCAACAAGCAGGCGCTCGACAAGGTTGAGGAGCACGTTGCCGACGCCACGTCGAAGGGCGCGAAGGTGATGATGGGCGGCCAGCGTAATGCGCTGGGTGGCAACTTCTACAACCCGACGATCCTGACCGGCGTCACCACCGCCATGAAGATTGCGCAAGAGGAAACGTTCGGCCCGGTGGCGCCGCTGTTCAAGTTCACCACCGAAGCCGAGGTGATCGAGATCGCCAACGCCGTGCCGTTTGGCCTCGCTGCCTATTTCTACTCGCGCGATGTCGGCCGCTGCTGGCGCGTCGGTGAAGCGCTAGAGGTCGGCATCGTCGGCATCAACGAGGGCATCATTTCGACCGAGAATGCGCCGTTCGGTGGGGTCAAACAGTCGGGCCTGGGGCGCGAAGGCTCGCACCACGGCATGGAAGAATTCCTCGAAATCAAATACATGCTGATGGGCGGGATCTAATGGCACTGCTGTCCCCCCAACTGCCGAACTACAAACGCCAAGCCGCCGAGCGCGCACTGACGTATATCCAGCCGGGCATGAAAGTCGGCCTCGGCACCGGCTCGACGGCTGAGCAGTTCGTCGAGCTGCTAGCCGAACGTGTGCGCACCACGGGCCTCGACTGCGTCTGCGTGCCGACCTCGCTGGCGACCGAGAACCAGGCCCGCCGGTTAGGCCTGCGCCTGACCACGCTGGATGAGGAGCCGTTCCTTGACATTGTCGTGGATGGCACCGACGAGATCGACGGGCGGCTACAGCTCATCAAGGGCGGCGGGGCGGCGCTGTTGCGCGAGAAGATCGTCGCGACGGCATCGGACCGGATGATTGTCATCGCCGATAGCTCGAAGAAAGTGGCGATGCTTGGCGCGTTTCCGTTGCCGGTGGAGTTGGTGCGGTTCGGCATGAAATCTACCGCCAAGATGGTGGCGATGATGGCGTCTGATGCCGGCTGCGGCGGTGAGATGACGATCCGCCTGGGCCGCGATGGGCAGCCGCTGTTGACCGACGGCGGCAACGTCATTCTCGACATGCATTTAAAGCGCATCGAACAGCCGGAAATGCTGGCGGAAAGCCTGCGCCTGATCCCCGGCGTCGTTGAACACGGCCTGTTCCTGGGGCTGGCCGACACGGCGATCCTGGCAGGCCCGAACGGCGTTGAAGTGCTTGAGGCGAATTACGACGAAGACTGATCGAACTTACTCGAACCGTCCCGCTCTGATGAAAGGCTGCCACATGCTACGTTATCTCCGTACTCTCTCGGTTTGCCTGTGTTTCGGCGTCATGAGTTCGGCGGCACTGGCGCAGCAGACGGCACCAGCCGTTGATCCAGCAGCGGTGACGGCGGCGAAAGAGCTGATGCAGGCGATGGGGATTGATGCGCAGTTTGACGCCGTGATCGAGACGATGACCAAGGGCATGGGCGCCGCCATGCGCCAGAAGCAGCCGACGAAGGGGAAAGAGATCGACGAGGCGATGAGCAAGATCGCCGCGAAGGTCCAAGCGCGAAAGAGCGATTTGATCGACATGACAGCACCGCTGTATGCGGAGAAATTTACGGTGGCTGAACTCAAGGAAATTGGTTCGTTCTACAAGACGCCGATTGGCCAAAAACTGCTGAAGACCCAGCCTGAGATCATGCAGCGCTCCATGCAGATGGGCATGGTCTGGGGCCAGCAACTCGGCCAGGAAATCGAACGTGAAGCCCGCGACGAACTGAAGAAGCGCGGTGTGGATCTGTAATGCCAAACACCGTGATGTTGATTGGGGACGGTGACCGTGTCCATGATCAAGGCAAGCTCACTCTCCCGCGTTTTTCCCTCCCTCTCCCCTTGAGGGGGAGGGCTATCGCATATGAACTCGCCGCGAGCACACCGGCGCGGTTTTTCTCCTCCTCCCCCTTGAGGGGGGAGGACAGCACGGCTCGATTTTCGTACTTCACGAAAATCGACCTTGCCGTGCGAGGTGGGGGTGACTCTGCGTCGCTATCTGTGCCGCTCGACGTGGGGCCTGAAGTCACCCCCACCTCACGACGGCATCGCTGCGCGACGCCATCGTTGTCCTCCCCCCTCAAGGGGGAGGAGGCGAATCCCTCGTGTGCGGACGACGCGGGATGCCAAGATGGCAAGGGGCGGATCAGCTGCTGTGTCATGCGGTCATCAACGTCGCGACTTGATCCGCTGCCAGCGACTTATCCCCCAGCAACGCCGACGCAACCGCCTCATCCCGCGCGGACACCAGCGCGAACGGATCGGCTTGCCCGAGGCGGTGGTCGAGCACCAGTTGCGACAGCAGCAAGCGGCGGGCGTCGCCACGGCGGGTGTGGATCAGTCCGGCTTCCCAGGCGAGCGTGACGGCGCTGGCAGCGTGATACAGCGTACTGGTGGCGCGACGGGCGTCGGCCTCGGCGGCGCTATTGGATTTGGCCGCTTCCGCAACCGCGCGGGCAAAGCTGATGGCCTTGTCCACGCTCTCGCGCAAACGCGTGGCGTACGCTTTCGGCAGCATGGCGGTGTCGCTGATGCGGGCATGCAGGTCGGCGGCAAGTGCTGCTTCTGCGCCGTGACGGCCAACGGCGCGGGCCAAGGCGTCGAGCGCGACGATGTTGCCGGTGCCTTCCCAGATCGAGCCGAGGTGGGCATCGCGCAGCAGCCGGGCGGGGGCGAATTCCTCAATGTAGCCGACCCCACCGCGGAATTCGAGGGCATCGCCGCAGACCTTGCGGGCATCGCGGGTGGAGCGGAACTTCAGCACGGGTGTCAGGATGCGCAGCAGTGCCGCCGCATCTTGGCTGGGATTCGTTGGGTGCTCGGCCCGGTCGAGCGCGTCGGCAGTGACGAAGCACAGCGACAGCGCCTGCTCCAGTGGCAGCATCAGCTTGAGCAACTGGCGGCGGGCCAAGGGCAGATCGATCACGGTTTTGCCGAACGCTTTACGGCCGCGCGCGACGGCAAACGCATCATGCAGGGCGCGGCGCATCAGGGCGGTGGACTTGACGCCGTTCGACAGGCGGGACCAGTTGACCATCTCCGCCATCTGCACGAAGCCGCGATCCAGGCGGCCAACGGCATAGGCGATGGCCCCGTCCATCTTGATCTCGCCCGACGCCATCGAGCGGGTGCCGAGTTTCTCCTTTAGCCGGATGATGCGGTAATGGTTGGGGCTGCCATCATCGAGCGTGCGCGGCATCAGGAACAGGCCGATGCCGCGCGTGCCCGGACCGGCACCCTCAGGACGAGCCAGCAGCATGATGACGGGCGCATCGGCGTTCGAACAGAACCACTTTTCGCCGGTGAGACGGAAGTGTTCGCCCTCAGGTTTGGCAATCGTGGTGAGGCTGCCGACGTCGGAGCCGCCTTCCTTCTCGGTCATGAACTGCGCGCCCTGGGTCAGGCGGTCCATGTCGGTGGTGATCAGACCGGGCAGATACTTGGCCTTAAGCGCGGGCGTGCCAAACCGCGACAGCAGCATCGCCGCGCCGTCGGTGACGTTGATCGGACAGCCGAGGCCGAACTCGGCTTGGTTGAACAGGTACGTGAACGCATGCTTCGCCGCCGCCGGATAAGTCTCCGGCCAGCCCATGATGCCGGGCGCGTGCGATAGCGCGTGGATGCCGAACCGACCGAACGCCGCCCGCTCCAGCTCACGGTAGGCCGGATGGTACTCGATGCTCTGGATATCCCGCCCGAACCGATCACGGTGGTGCAGCACCGGCGGGTGCCGGTCAGCGAGGCGGGCGCAGTTGTCCAGATGATCACCCGCCAGTGCCCCCAGCTGCTGCAGATGCGGCGTCATGTGGGCCATCAGCTGCGAGCTAACGTGAATGTGCAGCAGGTCCCGCAGCGACGCATCGGCCGCAAAGAAGTTCAGCCCCGTCGTATCTGGCGCGATGGTATTCAAGATGGGGGTGGTGATCATGGTGGGGGACGCCTTGCCGCAAGCACACGATTGCAGTGTTTCTCCCCCTCCCCCTTGAGGGGGGAGGACCGCACGGCTCGATTTTCGTACTTCACGAAAATCGAACTTGCCGTGCGAGGTGGGGGTGACTCTGCGTCGCTATCTGTGCCGCTCGACGTGGGGCCTGAAGTCACCCCCACCTCACGACGGCATCGCTCCGCGACGCCATCGTTGTCCTCCCCCCTCAAGGGGGAGGAGGCGAAAACCTGAAGTACGGAGCCGGAGTTAAGCGCCACAGGCGATTTCCTTTTCCTCATGGGGGAAGGAAAAACGAGAGAGTGGGTGATCGAACATGTTGGCAGCCTCACTTATCCGCCAGCCGGTGGTTTTGGACGCCTTTGGGCGACAGTTTGGGGCGGACGCTTGAGATGATGCCGGAGTTCAAGCCCGCCCAGCTGGTTTCGCCGGACAGCCGCCCGTATTCGATCTTCGGGCAGCGGTTCATGATCACGATCAGCCCGGCCAATTCCGCCTCCAGCGCTGCTTGTTCGTTGCGCACGCCCAGCTGCATCCAGATCACTTTGATGCCGAGCTGATCTTTCAGGCGTATGGCGTCCCGCGTCACTTCAAGCGCCGCCTCGGAATTGCGGAAGATGTCGACGATCTCAACCGGTCCCGGCACCTGCGCCAAATCGGTGAACACCGGCTGGCCCAGGATCTCCTGCCCACCAAGAGCCGGGTTCACTGGCACGACGCGAAAACCTTTGCCGAGCAGGTATTTCATCGCGAAATAGCTGGGGCGACTGGTGTTGGCGCTCGCCCCGATCATCGCCACGGATGTGTGATCTCGCAAAACGCTGGCGATGGTGTCATCGGTGTAACTGTCGTGGGTCATCACGTCGGGATCATCGCGTTTGATCGTTGTATTTCGGCGGCACCCTCAACAGTTACCGGCTGCGGAGTGCATCGGCAAGCGTGGCGCTTTCGGCGCGAATCAGATCAAATTCGGGAGTGAGTACGTTTTTCTCCTGCCGGACACCGTGCTCATGCCGTTTCGCCGCCTCAAGTTAGAAATTGCCTGGTCGTCCGTGCTGCTGGCACTGGCCATAGGGTTTTGCCTGAGCGGATGCACGCACGAGGGCTTCGGCTCGGCGGAACGACATTTTGCGACGTTCTCAGTGCCCGAGCCGAAGGGCGCAACCGTCCACGTCTGCCATGCCTACGGCTGCAAACAGCAAACGAAGTTCACCTTCAAGGAAGCCGACATCGCGGAACTCGGCGCGATCATGGCGAAGTGGCGCACCAAGGTCGATACGGCGGAAGAGGAGCGACGCGGCGTTGCCTATGCCGTCGGCTGGATCGAGCGCCGCGTTGGCACTGCCATCGGCACCAAGGACGACCGCGCCGGCATGGACTTCACTGGCTCCGGCGATCCGACCCAGCAGGATTGCGTCGACGAAGCCACGAACACCACCAGCTACCTGACGGTGCTGGCCAATAAAGGCCTGCTGCGCCACCACACAGTCGGCGTGCCTTTTGCGAAAGAGAATTATTTGCGCGGCATCAGCGGTTGGACGCACTGGACGGCAGTGCTGACTGAAACGAAATCTCCGCAGCGCTGGGCCGTCGACAGCTGGATCTATGCCAACGGCGAAAACCCCGCCATCGTCGAAACCGAGAAATGGTACATCGCCGACCTCGGCAGCCTGCCACCCGCGACGCAGTGATGAGTGCAA
>JAYSVA010000273.1:0-7660 GCA_043718785.1 Hyphomicrobiaceae bacterium | reverse complement strand
CGTTTTTCGGCAAGTCCGCAACGCGGGTGGCGACGGTGCGTGGCGGTAACGTCATCGGCGGCGGCGACTTCTCCGAAGACCGCATCGTGCCGGACATTTACCGGGCGGCGGTGGCGGGCCGTGCGGTCGAGATTCGCTCACCCAATGCGGTGCGGCCCTGGCAGCACGTACTGGACTGTCTGGCCGGTTATGTTCAGCATTTGCATGCCAAGTCAGCAGTGCCGAACGCCTTGAACATCGGCCCGCTGCCGGAGCATCCGGTGACTGTGCAGGCCTTGACCGCGCATATGCTGGCGGCTCTCGGGAATCCTGTCGGGCTCGAGATCAGCAAGGGCGATCACCCGCCCGAAAAGCTGCTGCTGACGGTTGATGCGGCACTGGCCCGCCATATGCTGGGCTGGGGCGATCAGCTCATCGGCCCCGCGGCCATCGATTGGACGGCAGCGTGGTATCGCGGTTTGACGGCTGGCGATGATGTGCGGCGCGTGACGCTGGGCCAGATCGACCAGTTTATGGCCGCAACGAAGGAGGCCTAAGATGGCGCCAACTCTACCCGCTTGCCGCGCCTGCCAGACGCCGCTCACCGCGACGCTGGTCGATCTCGGGTCGCAACCGGTTTCGAATGACTTCCGGGAGCCTGGGCTGAAAACCGCCGAACCGCATTATCCGCTGGTGGTGCGCGTTTGTCCGTCATGTCTGCTGGTGCAAGCGGAACACTCGATCCCAGCGGACGCCTTATTCCGTTCGGATTACGCGTATTTCTCGTCCTATTCGAGCAGCTGGGTTGAGCATGCGCGGGTCTATGCCGAGGCGATGACAGCACGGTTCAAGCTCGGGCCGCAGTCGCTTGTCGCCGAGGTGGCGAGCAATGACGGCTATTTGTTGCAGCATTTCCACAAGGCCGGGGTGTCCGTTTTGGGCATCGAGCCGACTGCAAACACCGCCAAGGCCGCAGTCGCGAAAGGCATTCCGACCGAGGTTGATTTCTTTTCGCGGGCCACCGCCCAACGTTTGGTCGGGCAGGGGCGGCGGGCCGATCTGACGGCTGCCAACAACGTGCTGGCGCACGTGCCTGATATCGTTGATTTTCTCGGAGGTTTCCAGATCCTGTTGAAGCCGGAGGGCGTGGCAACATTCGAGTTCCCGCATCTGCTCAACCTGATGCAGCTCAACCAGTTCGATACGATCTACCACGAGCACTATTCCTACCTGTCGCTGGTGGCCGTCGAGACGCTGCTGGCGAAGGTTGGGTTGCGGGTGTTCGACCTGGCGAAGCTGACGACGCATGGCGGCTCGCTGCGCTTGTTCGTTTGTCAGCAAAACAGCCATCACGTGGAGTTGCCGATCGTGCAGAAACTGCGTGACGAGGAGTGGCAAGCCGGACTTCATGCCATCGCCGGATACGCAGGCTTTGAGGCTAAATGCCAGGGTGTGCGACAGGCGTTTCTGGCGTTCCTCAATCAGGCTAAGGCGCAGGGCAAAACGGTGGCAGCTTATGGTGCAGCGGCCAAGGGCAACACGTTTCTGAATTACTGCGGCGTGACGGCGCGGGACATCGTTTGCGTCGCCGATCTGAGTGCGGCGAAGCAGGGCAAGTTGTTGCCCGGCAGCGGCGTGCCAGTCGTGGCCCCGGTCGACCTGATGAGCCGCAAGCCGGACTACGTTGTGGTGTTGCCGTGGAACCTTGTGGATGAGATTTCCGGTCAGTTGACGGGCATTCGCGCATGGGGTGGGCAATTCGTCACCGCAATCCCGGCGCTGAAGGTGTTTTGATGCGCTTTGCCGCGACCAAACTACCCGGCGTGATACTGATCGAAGCGACCCCACATCGGGATGAGCGCGGTGCGTTTGCACGGCTGTACTGTCCGGAGGAGTTCAAGGCGGCTGGCATTGCCTTTCAGTCGGTGCAGATCAGCGTGTCCGCCAATCTGAAGCGCCATACGCTGCGCGGTTTGCACTGGCAGAACCCGCCCTATGCCGAGCCGAAGGTGGTACGCGCCATTCGTGGCCGTGCTTACGATGTGATCGTCGATTTGCGGCGGGACAGCCCGGCATACCGGCAGTGGATCAGCGTCACGCTCGATGCCGACCAGCAGAATGCCGTGTTCATTCCGGCGGGCTGTGCGCATGGGTTCATGACCCTCGTTGATCAGACCGATATCCTGTACCAGATGGGCATTGCTTATGTGCCGGGGCAGGCGCGCGGTGCCCGCTGGAACGATCCGGCATTCGCCATCGATTGGCCCGCCGCGCCCGCTGTGATGGCGGACGCGGACCGGAACTGGCCGGATTTCGCTTAAGCCCCGGCCGCCAGGAACCAGGCGACGGCGAGGCCGCCGCAGATGGCGAGCGAGGTGATGATGCCGCGATGGAGGGCGAACAGCAGCGCGAAGGCGAGGGTTGACAGCGCGACCGCCCGGACATCGACGGAGGCCCACTGCGGCACGGTGAGGTGCAGCGGTCCGGCTGACACCGTGTCGACCTTGCGGAACAGCACGTTGAGGGCGAACCAGACGGTTAGGTTGAGAATAACGCCGACCACTGCAGCGGTGACTGCGGCCAATGCGGCTTTCAGGCGTGGTTCGGCGTTGAGGCGCTCGATGTAGGGGGCGCCGGCGAAGATCCATAGGAAGCAGGGGGCGAACGTCGCCCATAGCGCCACCATGGCGCCGAGGGTGCCCATTAGAATTGGGTTGCCGCCGCCGAAACGATGGGCGGACAGGTAGCCGACGAATTCGGTGACCAGGATCAGCGGTCCCGGCGTGGTTTCGGCGAGGCCGAGCGCATCGAGCATCTCGCCGGGCTGCAGCCATTTGTGGGTTTGCACCACGTCTTGCGCCATGTAGGCCAGCACCGCGTAAGCGCCGCCGAATGTGACGACGGCCAGCTTGGAGAAGAAGATGCTGAGCTTGGTCAGGACGTGGTCGCCACCGAACAGGGCGGCAATGGCGAGCAACGGGGCGGCCCAGATGATCAGCCACAACGCCACCGTTTTGATGGTTTGCATTGTTGGCACCGGTGCAATCTTGGCCGTCACGGCTTTGTTGGCGACGCCGCGCGAACGCAAGTAACCGAACAGGGCAGCGGCCAGCACGATGACTGGGAATGGCACGCCGAACGCGAAGATGGCGGCGAACGCCAGTCCGGCGATGGCCCAGTCGACGTTGCCTTTGAGGGCGCGTTTCGCCACGCGCAGCAACGCTTCAACGACGATGGCCAGCACCGCCGCTTTGACGCCGACGAACAGCGCTTCGGCCAGCGGCAGTTTGCCGAACGCGGCGTAGGCCATCGACAGGGCGAGGACGACGAGGGCGCCAGGGATGACGAACAACAGGCCTGCCGCTAGTCCACCTTTGACGCCGTGCAACCGCCAGCCGACGTAGGTGGCTAGCTGCATTGCCTCGGGCCCAGGCAGCAACATGCAGAAGTTGAGCGCTGACAGATAGCGCGGTTCGTCGATCCACTTTTTCTCGTCGACCAGTACTTTGTGCATGAGGGCGATCTGCCCGGCCGGTCCGCCGAATGACAGTAAGCCGATCTTGAGCCAGACTTTTAGCGCTTCAGCGAACGTCGGGGAGGCCGCAGCCCCCCCTGAAGTGGCATCTTGCATCACGTTTCCCCCTTAAACCGCTGGCTTCGTTGCTGGCCAGTTGTGTGTTTCGCCTGCCGCAAACCGTGCCCAGGTGTACAGGGCATCATAGACGGCGAGACCCCGCTCCAATGCCACATGATCATCGGCTCCGGCCATCTTTGAATTGCCGAGCGAGATAGCTAGCAGGCCCGCAGCTTCGGGGGCTAGATCCAGGCGTGCGGTATCGGCACCGCGCACGATCAGGGCGACCCGTTCGAGGGCTGGATCATGGATGTCGTAGTGCGAGATCAGCGTGTCGAACGAGCAGTTTGGCCCGTTGTGGGTGATCTCAACGCCATCGACGTCGTAGGGCACGGCATCAAGTTCGAGGCCAGCATTCACGACTTGATCGGCGGCGACATAGAAAAAGCGGGCGGCGGGATCGAGGAAGCGGGAGATCAGCCAAGGGCAGGCGATGCGGTCGATTTTCGGCTGGATCCGGGTGACCCAGCGGGAGGCGCGGCCGTCGCGGTTGCCGATGCCAGCGAGGACGCCCGCCTTCTTGATGGTTGGGTATCCAGCTTTCACCCAGCCGAGGCTGCCGCCTTCGAGGATGGTGGCGTTGATGCCGCGCAAGCGTAACTCGGCGGCGGCGGCCTGGCTGACCTTTAGGCCTTTGACGCAGGACAGCACAACTTGGCTGCCGCGGGGGATTTCGTTCATCCATTGCTCGGAGCGCTGGTGGTCGCGCCAGCGGGCACCAGGGATCAGGCGCGGCAGCTGATCATAGTCTTCGCATTTGCAGACGTCGAAGATGAGCGGCGCGTCGGCCGTGCCGATGCGTGCGTACAACTCAGCTGGTGAAATAGAAAAAGGACGCAACGTCGAGAAGGTACCCATAGCAATCAACTCCGATCAAACGGAGCGGCTCTTGGGCGACGGACACCTGTTGCCGGAATGGCGGTGCCCCTTGAAGGTTTTGACCTTCAGCCTAACGGGATGGCCGCGCCGATCCCGTAATCTCTGGGTAGATCGTCTTGCCTTGGTCGTCAATCGTATACTTTTGGTTAATTCATCGTGTGGTTTTTGCCACATGGCGCATAGATCACACTGCGCGCGGAAATGTTCACGCGCCCTTAAGGAGGGTGGAAACATGATTGCGGACACGTTACCAACAATTCAAATGTGTCTCGAATGAGTTCGCGAGACGGACCACGGGGTCTAGAAGATGATTGTATTTCGACCATTGATGGCAGTTGTTGCACTGGTTCTGGCCAGCACAGCTGCATTTGCATTCCAAGAGCAGAAGACTGCGGTTCCAACCGGTAATGCTGGTGGTGCAGCGCAGTTAGATGTTCCTGCGGTAGTTTCGGCTGACAGTGTTAGCAAAGGCACGCCGGTTCGTATTCCGGGCCTTGGCACCCTCGGTGTTATCCCGAAAATGGATTTCGGTTTGGAGCTGCTGTATGGCGTTGCTGAGCCTGCCAATCCGGTGAAGCGTCCAGAACTGAAAAGCACAGACGCCGATGAGCCGCTGATCCGTGGTTCGATCAAGCACAAATTCTGATCGTCCTGGTCGGTTCGACTATTCAAGGGAGCGCAACAGCGCTCCCTTTTTGTTTGCAGCCCGCAATCGTCGAGTTATAGACGCGTTCTTGGTTCAAACGGGGCGCTTCAAATGCAACCAACAAAAATGCAAATCGGGGCAGGTGCGGTCCACCTGTTCACCGGTCTCGGAGCTGTTTGCGGGTTGTTCGCGACACTGGCGCTGATCGACCAGCGCTGGGAACATATGTTCGGCTGGCTTGGACTGGCATTCTTCATTGATGGCGTCGATGGCACGTTTGCCCGGATGGTCGACGTTGAAACGCGCATGCCGAATTTCTCAGGCGAGCGGCTTGATCTGGTCGTTGACTACGTCACCTATGTGTTCGTGCCCACGCTGGCATTGCTGAAAGCCGGTTTCCTCGTTGGTCCGATAGGCCATCTGCTGGCTGCTGCCATCTTGCTGTCATCGCTGTATCACTTCTGTGATCTGGGCAATAAATCTGACGATCATTGTTTTGTTGGCTTTCCAGCGGTCTGGAACCTCGTCGCCTTTCAGCTGTTCGCCTTCGGCGCATCCCAACCGGTGACGGCTGTTGTCGTCTTGCTCGGTGCGGTTCTGACGTTCGTGCCGTGGCGCTGGGTCCATCCGATGCGGGTTGACGCAATGCGTCCCGTCACTCTAGCCTTGACGGGACTTTGGGCGCTGGCAGCAGCGTTTACAGTGTTTCATGGTTTCCAGGCTGTATCGTGGCTAGCTCGATTGATCCTGGCGGTCGCCACGCTGTGGGGGCTTGGCTTGGCGCTGCTCTGGCGCCGGGCGCCGGAGGCAAACGGTTAGGCCTTGCCCACAAGCTGCGGATAGGTGGATTATGCGTCACCCGACACAACTCGCACCCCGGCTCTTGTGTGGGATCATGCTGACAGCGCTGGTATCGGTCGGCATGGCTCGGGCCGAACCCGTGTCGCATGAATATCTCGGTCTGACGGTGGTTGGAAATCTGGAGCTGGCCGCCAACAAAACGCTCAAAGAGCACGGCGCGGTGGTGCTGGTGCACGATACGCTGGCGCACCATACCGACGCAACGATTGTGAAGCTGCAGACGGCGCTCGTTGGCAAGGGCTTGAACTCAGTCGCGATTTCCCTCAGCCTTGGCATGAACCAGCGCAAGGGTGCGTTCGACTGTAGCCATGAACACGACCATCGCCATGGCGACGCAAGCGATGAGATTGTTGCCTGGGTGGAGTGGCTACAGCGCCAAGGGACCAGCCGGGTTTCGATCGTCGGTCATGGCCGAGGGGCGACGCAGGCCGCGTTGAGTGCGGCAGAGCGTCAGGACATGGGGCTAAGCCGGTTGGTGCTGGCGCATCCGCCCAGTGTAACGCCGCAGGTTATGGGTGCGCGCTATCAACAGCAGTTCGGCCAGCCGCTGAGCCCGGTTCTAGATCAGGCCCGCAAGCTCGTGGAGGACGGCGAAGGCGATACGCTGCTGAACGTGCCGGGGTTTCTGACGTGCACGAAGGCCCGCACCACGGCAGCTGCCTTCGTTGACTATTACGGGGGCGACAACCGTCAGGATATCGTTTCACTGTTACCCGAATTGAAACAACCAACCTTGGTTGTGGTCGCGGGACAGGACCCGACTTCGAAGGATTTTGAAAAAACACTTTCTCCGTTCGCGGTTTCCGGCAAAGTCATTCAGCAAACGGTAACCAGCGCAGATGCCGGGTTTACGGGAGGCTCTGGTGAGCAGTTGGCTGAATTGATCGCAAATTTCGTCTATGGCAGGTGAGTCGCGTTAAGTTCTTGAATATCTTTGTATGACTAAATCCTCTCGTGACAATTGGGACCGGCGCCTCGCGGAGGTAGCATCTGGTCTCTACTCTGTAGCGAGGGACTCTGTGATGCGTTTCAAGTTGTTTGCGTATGTGGGCTTAGTTCTGGCGATGCCAACAAGTGCCGGGGCGGAGCAGGCTTTATCTGGCGATATGCTCCGTGACACGGTCGCGGGCAAAACGATGGTGGTTGATACACCGGTCGGTGGGTTGCCCATCCGTTACCAGGCTAACGGCACAATGACCGGTCAATCGAAGGCGATTGCGCAGTTCACGGGTACGGCCCGCGATAACGGCACCTGGTGGGTGGCGAGCAATAAGCTGTGCCAACGCTGGGATAACTGGCTGGATGGCAAGCAGGTTTGCATGACAATCCGCAAAGACGGCCAAGCGACCCTGCAGTGGGAAAGCAATGATGGCCGTAGCGGCACGGCGACTGTGTTGCGCTGATCGCTCGCTACCCTAAGCAAGCATTGCCTGAAACATCAAACGCCGCCTCGGGATTGCCGATGCGGCGATTTTCGGTCTGGTTCAAGCGGCCGTCACAACCGGACGAACGACAACCACTGTGGTGTTGTCCTGGTGCTGTTCCTGCAGATCATCAATGCGGCGGATCAGGGCGGCGGCGATGGCGGCCGGCCCGTCGGGTGACCAAGCCTGGACGATGCGCGTGATTTCGGAATGATCGAGCGTGTGGATGCCGTCGCT
>JAYSVA010000272.1:0-3479 GCA_043718785.1 Hyphomicrobiaceae bacterium | reverse complement strand
TTACCGTCGCGCCTTTCTGGAAGGCGATGTTGACGATGCGGCCATCCTCGGCGGCGCTGCGAATGTTACGGTCGACGTAATCGCCGCCGACCATGTCGAGGATCAGGTCGCAGCCATGCCCGCTGGTCGCGGTTTTCACGACTTCAGCGAAATCCTGGGTGTTGTAGTTGATCGCGACGTCGGCCCCCAACTTCACGCAGGCCGCGCATTTGTCATCCGACCCTGCCGTGACGATGACTTTCGCGCCGAATGCTTTGGCGAGCTGCACGGCGGTGACGCCGATACCGCTGCTGCCACCGTGGATCATCACCCATTCGCCGGGCGCTAAGCGGCCGCGCTCAAACAGGTTGTGCCAAACGGTGAAGAACGTTTCCGGCACGCCCGCAGCTTCGATCATGCTGAGGTTGGCGGGCACCGCGAGGCACGACCCGGCTTCGGCAATCGCATAAGTTGCGTAGCCGCCGCCGTTGAGCAGCGCCATCACCGCATCGCCCACTTGCCACTGGGTGACGCCGTCGCCGACGGCTGCAACGTGGCCAGCCATTTCCAGGCCCGGCGTCGACGAATGGCCCTTGGGTGACGGGTAGTTGCCGCGCCGTTGCAGTATGTCCGGCCGGTTGATGCCCGCCGCCACCACGCGCACCAGCACCTGGCCGGGGCCGGGCGTTGGCGTCGGCACAGTCTGCGGCACCAGCACGTCTGGGCCGATATTGGTGTCGATGCCCTGGCGGTCGATGTTGACGGCGGTCATCGTCGCTGGAACTGGGATCGTCGTCATAGGGGCTCTCCGAACCTGATTTGGGTTTTGCGCCGCGTCTGGCGGGTGTGCCACTATTGGGCGCAGAAGTGACCGCACTGATGCCCGACGCTCGCCGCGACAGCAAGGATAACCTTACAACGGAGGCTGCTATGGATTGGGACGACGTACGGCCAACGCCGCAGAAAGCACTGGTTGTCGGCACAGACCTGCACCTGTTGTCGGTGGCCGACCTGGCGGCGCGGATCGCTCAGCTAAAGGCTGAAATTCTGCGTGTTGACGATGCGTTGGCGGCAAAACGCGCACAAGCTGCGGCGGCGGCCCAGCTGTTCAAGTCGTAATCCGGCCAAAATCACGTGCCAGCTTGGAACAGCAGTTAACTGGTTGTTAGTAAATTGCAGTTACTCTGACTACATCCAGTTATCTGGTTTGTTTTGGTGCCTCCCTGTTGACTTTGCGGCCGCTCCCACAAGAGCGGCCCTTTTTTTGCTTGGTGTTCCAGGCGCGGTGTTCTGCCGTTGCAGTTTTCGCTTGCAAGTGAACCAAACGTGCACGAAGCTCCAACTAGCCCTGAAAAGTGCGCAATTTAACAGCATGGATCACGTGGCAGGCATCTCGCTTTGGTTACCTGGTTCTAACTTTTATGGCCTCAGCCTTGCATGCCGTTAAGTGCTTCTTCACTACGACTTCAGTAAGTATCGTCACTGTAGCGTTTCGTACCGTCAGGCGTGATCATGAGTGTATCGTCCCAGTCTTCTGTGTCCCCTCAGGGCAAGTCCGGCGTCACCGTCATCCTCGGTGACCGCATTCTCGGCAACGAGGCGTTCGAAACGATCTTCCGGCAAGGCATGGCGCTGGTTGAGCGCACGGCCGCCTACCTTGATGGCGAAGGCCGCAAAGAAGCCAAGGCACTGCCCTCGCATCTCACCGTCGTCTACGCCAATGAAAGCATGCGGCTCACCACCCGGCTGCTCGATCTGGCCTCGTGGCTGCTGATCCGGCGCGGCTTGCGCACCGGCGAAATGAGCGTGGCCGATGCTGACCGCAAACGTCAGCGCATCAAATTGCGCCCACTCGGTCGCCCATCGCACGTCAAGCAGTTCGATGAGCTGCCAGCCAACCTGCGCAGCCTGATCGAAGAGAGCTTTGAGTTGAACGACCGCGTCATGCGGATCGATACCGCCATCGAAGGCTCGCGCGCCGCGCCAAGCGCCGCACTGGCCGCCAGCAACCCGGTTGCCGCCCAAATGGCGCAGTTGCACAATGCGTTCGGCGCTTAAGCGCCATCGCGTCTGCAATTTGCCAGTCTCACAGCCTTTCGCCTCCGTCCCCTGATCGGGGAGGAGGCGATAAGCATTTCAGCAGCTGTCCGGTGCGATGGATCTAATCGCCCGGCCAGGCGTGCTTTTTGGCGAACAGCCCACCGAACGCGCCACCTGATGGCGGGCTAGCGGCGGCGTAAACCGGCTGCGGACGCCCATTCTGCTGTTGCCCGCGCGCCTGACGGGGAGGGGTGAAAGCCGTTACATTGGCGGTGCGTACCTCGGCGTTGCTTACATCGTCGCGGCTTTGACGGGCGCGAGATTTCCGTGGCTGGCTCGGCGGAGCCGAGACATTGGCAGGCGCAACAGTTGCAGAAGCGACCGTAGCTAAGCCGACAACCGCGGCCTCGGGAGTGGCTGCTGGCGTTGGAGCCGTTGGCTCAACACCGGTGATTGGGGCGGCAACAGCCGCTTGGGCCACGCCCTTCTTCGGTTTCGTGCCGTTTTTGCCCTGCTGTTTGGCGTCGATTTTGGCTGCTTCGGCGGCGGCGATCCGGGCTTCCTCTGCCGCTTCTGCTTCGGCTTTGCGGGTCTTTTCCTGAGCTTCGTTGACGGCATAAACCTGATGGCGGCTGACCTCCGCATCTGACCAGGCTTCGGGACGGCAAGCACAACCGGCGACGAGCTTTTTGCGATACAGAAACGCGGCCGGTAATTTGCCATAGGGCTTGCCCGACTGATCGACGGCATCGCCGATTTCGCCACTGTTCGGCAAGTGGAACAACTTCGCATCGCCGCTGCAGCTGGCCTCACAAGTGCGCGCATCCTTGCGGAACTGGCTACGGCCGACGCTATGGCTGACCGGCCAATAGTAGCCGTCACAGAGCCTGACGCAAACCGTGCGCTGGCCGCCTTTGGCGCGTGACTCGTCGTCGGCAACTCGGTTCGAACGCTGCGGACTGGCGGAATTTGCCTGGGTGGCCGGACCAATGGCGGCAATAGGACTGCCGCTGGCATGTCCGGGCGGCGCTAAACGCTGCGGCCGCTCACTGAAGTTCGGCGCTGGCTTACTGGTGCCGAACAACGCTTCAAAGAACGACTGGGCATGCCCCGGCGAGGGCGCGGCGATCAGCAAAGCCGCTGGACCGCACAGGATTGCCAAGCGCCGCACGGCGCGCATCATAACACTCAAGAACATCTTTACCTACGCGTACGCAACTACTTTGGTGATGCGCCGGGTTCGCGCAGTTGCGTAACTATCGCGTAGAAAAGGAAATTTTCTCTGAAGGCGCGTCCGATTTTCGGGTTTAGTCGCGCGTCTCAAAGGCGCGCAACCGCCAGCCATCGTTCCGCACGGCCGTTATTTGCTGCGGTCGAGGTGCCTCCGCAACGCGGACCGCCGGTTTCGGGGCCGGACGCTCGACCACGCGGGGCGTTGGGGCCGGTGCCGGACGAGCCAC
>JAYSVA010000271.1:0-3484 GCA_043718785.1 Hyphomicrobiaceae bacterium | reverse complement strand
GAGCCAGGGTTGCGCCGACACTGCGGCCCTTTTCACGTATCCACGTGCCGAGGAAGACCAAACCGACGCCGATGAGGAACAGCCAGAACGGAAAGGCGTAACGCTGCAGATCAGTCGCGTCACTGATCACCGACATCCTAAGGAACGCGGCCCCTGCCATGAGCAGCAGCCCGAGCAAAATTACCAGCCAATGCATGTTGTTACGCCCCCACAGCGATGTTGATCTATAGTATCAGGTATGTTCCCCTTGCAGAGTATCTGCCATTTCCGCGAAATGTAAAGACCGCCGGGATAATTTTACGCGACGTTCGCTGGGATGCCGAGGTAGGCATCGAACGCGGCCCAGAAGTCTGAACGAATCTGGTCGGTCTCCTGCAGCACTTCATGCCGGGACGATCCTAGCAGCACGGCCTTGCCAACCTTCAAGCGGGCGGCGAAATCCTCGATGGCACGTGGCGACACAATAGTGTCCTGCATCGCAACAAACAGCAGCGTCGGAATCTTGACCTTGGCACCGTATTCCGGGTCCATCAGCATATCCATCGACTGGTATGCCGCGCGCAACCAACCGACGGTTGGCGAGGCAATCAGCAGCCGTTTCGCTGCCACTGCCAGGGCTTGATTACGCTCATAGCGCTCGCGGTCCGAGGTCAGCGGGTTGTCTTCAAACGGCTCAAGCTCGCCGATCTCATCGGTGCCGCCGCGCACATAGAACGAGCCGAACCCCATCCGATACGACATGGCGGCATAACTCTGCGCCACCGCCGTTGGCGCGCCAACCCGCGACGGATGGAACGCCAGCATCGGTGCCGACACGATCAGCCGGTCGAACCACGAGCCGGTTTCGCTGGCATGCCGCAGCAGCAGGTGGCCGCCCATCGAATGCGCCAACGCATAGTACGGCGGCGGACAGTCCGGCAGCACGCACTCCTTCATGAAACCGACGATATCTTTGGTGTAATCATCGAAGTCGGTGATGTGCCCTTTACGCGGATTGGCCAGCGCCCGCGCCGAGCCGCCTTGGCCGCGCCAGTCCATAATGGCGACGTTGAAACCACGGCGGCGCAAATCCGCGATGGTTTCGAAGTACTTCTCGATGTACTCGCTGCGCCCAGTGAAGCAACACACCGTGCCGCGCGATGGTCCACGCGTCGGCCGCCAGCGGGCGAAGCGCAAGGCGGCACCATCGAACCCTTTGAAAGTGCCAACAACCGCGCCACTCGGAACGGGATTGCGCGCCAGGGCGACCAGATCGAAGTCCATGGGGGCTCCATTCATAGGGGTAGACGGCGGGGCAAGGCGGCCAAATCAATTCTGTCCGTTGCCTTTAGCCCAGCCGCCCCGCCAGTTCCACCGCCATCACGCCGGGACGGCGCATTCCCTTATCAATTCAAAACGCCTCCCTCGCCACTGGTTCCCCGGAATTTTCAGACCTTTAGGGCTGAAAATATCCGGGGTCTTCACCTCTCGGGGGCAGGCTCATCAGCGCCTTACCGATGGTGGCGAAGATCCCGGATATGCCGGTCGGCTGAAGCCGACGGGCATTCCGGGAAACCAGCTGTTAATGCGAACGACGAGACGGCGGAACATCAAAAATGCCGTATTCGGCAATCGCCCAGCCACAAGGATGATCAGGAAGACGTTGCCGGGCAAATCGGTTACGGATGGGCGTGGGCAAAACGGGGAGATTGTGATGGGCGGGCAGATTGAGCTATTCCGGGTCGGCGGCATTCCGGTGACGATGGACTTTACGTTCCTGCTGCTCGCCTTCCTGTGGACCCAGCCCTACTGGAGTTCCGGCGACACACAGCGGATGTCGGCTGGTTTCCTCATCGTCGTTGGCTTGTTCCTGTCGATCCTGCTGCACGAACTCGGCCACGCCTGGACCGGCAAGTGGTTCGGCGTCGGCACCCGCGTCATCGAGCTGAACGGGTTTGGTGGCCTGTGCCACTTCGAGAAATCGCTGCCGAGCACCGTATTGGCACCCACTGTCGTCTATCTCGCTGGTCCGTTCGCCAATCTGCTGCTCTGGCAGGGGTGTAAGGCGCTGGCGACGAGCAGTGCGCTGGCGGGCCAGCAGCTGCCGATCATGGTGCTGTCGACCTTGGCCGTCGCCAATCTCCTGCTGTTTGTGTTCAACCTGCTGCCCGCCTTCCCGCTCGATGGCGGACGGGTGCTGGAAACCTGGCTCGCCCGCCTGCTCCCCAAGGCATGGGCCCCAGTCTGGTCGGTCCGCATCGTCGCCGGACTTGGCCTGCTCGTCGTCGCCTGGCTCGTCTACATGGCCCTGCCGCGCAACTTCTTCATGCTGCTGATGGCCTTCAGCCTGTTCCTGATCAACTTCCAGGCCTGGCAAAGTGTGAGTGGGAAGTGAGGGGGGGATGGGAAGTATGGACAGAGCAGCAATGAGTCACGGCCCCCGAAGGGTGGTGAGCACAACCGAAACGGCGAGAGCGGCGACATGGGCGCTGTTTACCTACTCGTTTATTGCGTCCCTTCTGACGTGCGCGCCTCACATGGCAATGGCTCAAGCCTATGACTGTAACGCGCCAAGCCAAGGCAAAGAGCTGATTATGAGCATGTCGGGAGGGACGATTACGGCTGTGTTCCACCTCAACCATCCGCAACAAAAGCACGAGAACATCGCAGCAAATATACTGTCCGGTCTAATCCAGAAATACGGCAACGGCGTTGCGCGCTTGGCAAACCTCGAACCTGATGCCGCGCCGATCATTGTGCGCCAGGGTACAACAGATGAAGGAATCGCAAAATGGATGTTTATCGTCACCCGTACTCCAAACGAGGGTGCAACAGCCAACTCGCCTTTATCGATCCGACAGCCTCTCGAAACGCGCTGCTTTTCGATGGATTACTTCCCCCAACCGGTCGTTAACGCGAGATGTAGTACCGACTACATCGATTTACTAGAAGTCGAAGGCGTCCGAATGACGATATCTTGGACCGATGAGAGGGGCATCGAGAAAACCGCCGAAACTGCGCTGGCAACCGTCCAGGATCTCAAAAATCGGTTCGTGACTTTGTACGAGCTGCATAAGCGGCGTTGCCGTCCGAAATAAAGTTTCTCATTTTTCTCTGTCGGCCGGTTGTTGGGGGAATTCGGGGCCACAAGCTGGCTATGTCGTTTGCCCCACTCCCACCACACGCGTTCCCGGAAGCCAACGCGCGAAGCGGCGTGGCTATCGCGGGATCTTTACCGGTCGAGGTTGAAGATATGTCGACGCGTCCATGTCTCACCCGAACTCGAGCCGGTATAGATCCCGCGATAACCGCTCTCACTTCGTTCGCTCGGTTTCCGGGAACGCGTGACGTGAGGGCAGCGCCGCCGCCCTCACACCACGCACCCAATCCAAGACCGCCTCCTTCATAGCTGAGGCCTGATCCGGGGGTCATCCACAGGCTTGTGCGGCAATCCACAGCTTGCTGGGTGACACGGCCGACGAATCGAATTTCTCGCTGCTAGAGG
>JAYSVA010000028.1:0-2176 GCA_043718785.1 Hyphomicrobiaceae bacterium | reverse complement strand
TCGCCGGACTGGTAAGGAAGGCCAGTCCACTAGCGGTCCTCAATCGCGCAATCGTGACGGGATCATCGGCGGAGAAGTTCGCTGATGAGCGGCAGGGGTAAACGCCCTGTCGTGGCCAAGTGCCGCTCCCCACTTCATTACCGGTCGGACTTGGCCCCCGTCGCCCTCGAGTTTTTGAAACTCCAGGAGGCAGTTGATGGCTTTTTGTGTTGTCTGTACAAAGATGGTTAACGCGGAGCGTGAAAGCAGTCGGGCTCGTGAGGCGCTGATCCAGCAGCAGCATTGCGTCGGCGACCGTTGACCCAGGTTGCTGCTTGGGCGTTAATTGAGGCTTGCAGCACTGGGCGGGGCATGGCACCCGCACCTCAGCAAGTTGTCACCTCAAGGAGCTCTCAATGCCGATTATCAATCGCATCGCCGAACTGCATCGCGACGTGACGGCGTGGCGTCATGATCTGCACGAGCACCCGGAGCTGCAGTACGATGTGCACCGCACCGCGTCGGTTGTGGTCGACAAACTGAAGGCGTTCGGCTGCGACGAAGTCGTGCCAGGCATTGGCCGCACCGGCGTCGTCGGCGTCATCAAGGGCCGAAAATCCAAATCCGGTAAGGTCATCGGCCTGCGTGCCGATATGGATGCGCTGCCGATCCACGAAGCCACAGGTTTGGCCTACGCGTCGAAAACGCCCGGCAAGATGCATGCGTGCGGGCACGACGGCCATACGGCGATGCTGCTCGGGGCCGCCAAGTATCTCTGTGAAACTCGCAACTTTGACGGCACCGCCATCGTCATCTTCCAACCGGCCGAAGAGGGCGGTGCCGGTGGCAAAGCCATGGTCGATGACGGCATGATGGACCGCTTCGCCGTCACCGAAGTTTACGGCATGCACAACTTTCCAGGCCTGCCGGTCGGGTCGTTCGCGACCCGACCCGGCCCACTGCTGGCGGCGTCCGACCGAGTCAGCATCATCATCGATGGCAAGGGTGGACATGCCGCGAAGCCGCATGAATGCATCGATACGGTGCTGGTCGGCGCACACATCATCACGGCGCTGCAGTCGATTGTCGGCCGCAACGTCGATCCCGTTGACTCAGGCGTCGTCTCGATCTGCATGTTCCATGCAGGTCACGCCGGTAACGTCATCCCAGACCGATGCGAGCTGACGGGTACAGCCCGTTCGCTAACCCCCAAGGTCCGTGACCTGCTGGAGAAGCGCATCGTCGAGGTGGCGGAAGGCACAGCGGCGTTGTTCGGTGCCAAAGCCACGGCCACGTATCGCCGCGACTATCCCGTGACGGTCAATCACGCGGCGCAGACGACGTTTGCTGCGTCCGTCGCGGGTGGCATAGTTGGTGCCGCCAACGTCGATGCCAACATGCGCCCGACGCTGGGCGGCGAAGATTTCTCGTTCATGCTTGAGGCGCGTCCGGGTGCATTCATCTTTGTTGGCAACGGCGATAGCGCTGGGCTTCACCATCCCGCCTATAACTTCAACGACGACGTGATCCCGGTTGGCGTGTCGTACTGGGCGCGACTGGTTGAAACGGCCATGCCTGCCTGAGTGGCGCTGATTGAGATGGGGGCGGATACAGCGAGGGGCCCGAAGGCCCCTCGAAAGATCACTCACTTTGGTTTGCTTGGATCATCGCCACGGTCAACGCGCCGCGAGAATTCGGTTTGCCCACCGGCTGACAAGATGCGCGCCTGTTCGACCCAGTTCTCGCGCTCGACCTTGCCCTTGAAGTCCAGCACTTGGCTGACGCGGTCAATCTCGGCCGACGTCCAGTTGGCAATCTGGCTATAGCTGTTGATGCCCATCGAGTTCAGTTTGCGCTCAATTAGCACGCCCACACCACGGATGCGCTTCAGGTCGTCAGGCCCCGCCTTAGTTGCGTTTGTAGGCGAGTAGGCTTCAGATCGTACGGAGCGGAGGCCAGCAAGCTCACCCGTGCGGGTTGGCATCGGCACAGTGCTGACACCTGCTGCGATGCTGGCGGCGGCAGGCATGGTAACCACAGGTGCCGGTGTAGCCACGGGGGCGGCGACCACCGGGGTGCTGGCCGCAGGTGGCATCGGCGCGGCTGCCACCGGGGCTGGCCGGATCTGTTCAGCCACAGCGTCCGGCAAACGCGCGGGGCGCGGCGGCTCTGGCACCAGTGAACTGACAGTGGTCGC
>JAYSVA010000270.1:0-20846 GCA_043718785.1 Hyphomicrobiaceae bacterium | reverse complement strand
CGCGGCGCAGCTCGTGCAGGCCCACCAGGGCCCCGTCTGACTGGGCGGCGGCAGGTGTCACAGTGCCAGCGCAGGCAACGGCAAGGCAAATGGCCAGCAGCAAGTTTCTCATGAAAATCTCCTGGTGCGAATCGGTATGACGAACCCGACCATAAAGAGAATTTCCAAATCGCCGAAAGCGTGAAAAATGGCGATGGCGCTTTAATTTAACTCCCCGTGGCTTAGCGGTAACATCGCGCGTTTGTTACATTTCACCCGCCCTCAGCTGCGGTTTTTGCGCTCGCGGATCTCGCCGAACACCTGCCAGTCCTTCGCATCATTCAAGCCCAGTCGCGCCCGGATCGCCGGGTTTGCCGCCCGCAGGAACGGGTTAGTCGCCAGCTCCACATCCAGCCGCGACGGCACCGTCGGCTTGCCCGCCGCCCGCAGCGCCGTAATCTCCGCCGCCCGCGCCTGCAGCGCCTGGTTGTCAGGCTCAATCGTCAGCGCGAACCGGGCGTTGGCCGCCGTGTACTCGTGCCCGCAATACAGCATCGTCTGCGGAGGCAGCGCCGCCACCCGCTCCATCGCCCCCCACATCATCTCCATCGTACCCTCCAGCACTCGGCCACAGCCGAGCGGGAACAGCGTGTCGCCGACAAACGCCACATTCGCCTCAGGGATGTGGAACGTGATGTGGCCCAGCGTATGACCGGGCGTCTCCAGCACATGCACCGTGAACGAGCCAAACTTGAACGTGTCGCCATGGCCAACCTGCACGTCGATGCCCGGAATCCGTGCCGCCTCCGGCTTCGGGCCAATGATGTTGCAGCCGGTCAGCTTCTTAATCTCAAGGTTGCCATCGGTGTGGTCGGCGTGATGGTGCGTCGTCAGGATCGACGTTAGCTTCCAGCCCTTCGCCTTCAGCGCTTCCGCTACCGCCGGGCCATGGCCGCAATCGATGCTGGCGACGGCCCCCGTCGCGTGATCGCGGATTAGCACGCCGTAGTTGTCGCTCAGGATCGGGAACTGGTGGATTTCAAGCGTGCTGGTGGCTGGCATGGAGGACCTATTTGCGGACATACTGGGGGCTGCAGTTTGGCCGAACCTACCAGCGGCGCGTCAGTTTACAAGGACTTGGTCCGTTCACAAAAACTTATGCTACGCTGGTGCAAAACGTGGGTTGCAGGCCCAACAACTAGGAATAGGTCATGAACCTGAGCATTGAGACTGAGCGCGAGACCGACGGGCGCTGGATCGCCGAGGTGCCGGAACTGCCTGGCGTTCTAGCATATGGCGGCACAGAATCTGAAGCCATGGCCAAGGCGGAAGCCCTTGCGTTGCGCGTCGTCGCTGAACGGCTTGAGAACGGCGAAAGCAAGCCGATCACGTTCAGCATTACGTTGCCAGCAGCATGACGGCTTGGCCTGCAACCAGGGCCCGGCGCGTGTTGAGTGCGCTATTGCGATGCGGCTGGACAATTAAGCGACAAACCGGATCCCACCGCACTCTTTCCCGCATCGGCTGGGCAGATTTTGTGTTTGCCTTCCACGACAGCGACGAGATCGGACCGAAAATGCTCGCGCGTATCAGCAAAGCAACGGGGCTGCGTCCCGAAGATCTGTGAACCTTGAGAAACGGTGTGCGCCTTCCTACTTACCCCCGACACGTAAACCATTTGTGAAGCATGGCTCGGCTACCTTAGAGATCGAACAGCGAAGCCCATGCATCACGACGTCGCCGATCTCCGGGATTTTTACGCTGGCCCCCTCGGGCTGGTGGTGCGCCGCCTGTTGGCCCAGCGCATCCGCGCGCGCTGGCCGGAAGCCCGCGGCCAAACCGTGATCGGCCTCGGCTTCTGCACCCCCTATCTCGGCTCCTACCGAGGCGAGGCCGCCCGCATCGGCGCACTGATGCCCGCCGCCCAAGGCGCACTGGTCTGGCCGACGCTTAACGTATCTGGCAACGGCACCCACCAGAGCGACGACATCGGCCCCCGCGCCGCCCACCACACCCGCGAAGGCATCCTCACCGCCCTGGTCGACGAGGCGCACCTGCCGCTGCCCGACAACTCGGTCGACCGGCTGCTGGCCATCCACCTGATCGAGGTGGCGGACCGCGTCGGCCCCGTGCTGCGCGAACTATGGCGCGTGCTCGCCCCCGAGGGCCGCCTGTTGATGGTGGTGCCGAACCGCCGCAGCATGTGGTCCCGTGGCGATACCACCCCGTTCGGCCAGGGCCGCCCCTACAGCCGCCGCCAGCTCAACAACCTGCTCGCCGACGCCCTGTTCGAGCCGATCGACTGGTCGCACGCCCTCTACCTGCCGCCCGTATCGACCCGCTTCATCCTGAAATCCGCCCTCGGCATCGAGCGCATGGGCACCCGCCTCACCCCCAGCTTCGGCGGCGTCATCATCGTCGAAGCCCGCAAAACGGTCGCAGGAGCGCTGCCGGTGACCGGTCGGACGGCCAGGGTGGGCGGGTTTGTGACGGTGCAGAGGTGATCGGGGCGGGCAGCTGGTCAGCAGGGCAACGGGTTAAGCCCGGACGCAAGATCCAGGCGCGCAGCACCGCGAGTATTGTTTCAAATGCCACGAGGTCCATACCGGGCCAGCCCCCAGTATCAACGCCTTTCGCAGCATACCCAAAACATAGCAAAGTAGCGTCACGCTGTCAAGAGACTTTCTGCAAACTGATTTGGTTAACGCACGCATTTGTGCGCATCAACGGACGCATTGCAGCTTGCCCCAGACAAACAGGGAACATGAAAAAACACCCTCACTCCGCAGCTACCAGCTTCATCCGCTCCGGCGTGTCATCGGTGGTCGGGCTGACGGTGAGGTCGACGTTGTGGCCGAGGTTTCGGCAGAACTGGATGAGCTGTTCGACCTTGAAGTCGGTCAGCCGTCCGCGCAGCAGTTTTGACACGCGCGGCTGATCGATGCCGAGCACCCCGCAAGGGGGCTTTTCCGCCCTACGGCATTCGCCTACTATGGAAGTGAAATTTGCTGCAAAGGGCCACCCACCGTGAAAATTCGTGCTGCCGTTTTGTATAAGCAGGGCTTGCCCCGGCCGTATGCCACCAGCAAGCCGCTCAGCATCGAAACGATTGAGCTTGATCCCCCTGGCGAAGGCGAAATTCTGGTCAAGGTGGCTGCCGCCGGGCTGTGCCACTCAGACCTGTCGACCATCGACAACAGCCGCCCGCGCGCGCTGCCCGCTGTGCTCGGCCACGAAGGCGCGGGCGTCGTCGCCGAGCTTGGCAAGGGCGTCACGGACCTCAAGGTTGGCGACCACGTCGTATTTGTGTTCTCGCCGGGCTGCGGCCATTGCCGCAACTGTCATCGCGGCAAGCCTCACGTCTGCCTGACCTGGCCGGACTTCCGCAACCGCGGTGAGCTGTTCACCGGTGGCCGCCGCCTCAGCAAAGATGGCAAGTTCATCGCCCACAACTCCGGCGTCTCGTGCTTTGCCGAGTATGCCGTCGTCACCCGCCACTCGCTGGTCCGCATCGACAAAGATGTGCCGCTGGTTGATGCGGCGATGTTCGGCTGCGCCGTGCAAACCGGGGTCGGGGCGGCGATCAATACCGCCGCGATCAAAACCGGCGACGTTGTGGCCGTGATCGGCCTCGGTGGTGTCGGCCTGAGCTGCATGATGGGCGCACGGATGGCCGGGGCGAAACGCATCATCGCCATCGACATGTCCGACGAGAAACTCGGGCTGGCGCGGCAGCTGGGTGCCACGGACACGTTCAATGCCGGCGATCCCGACTGCGTCAAACAGATCAAGGAACTGACCGGCGGCGGCGTCGATTTCGCTTTCGAGATGGCCGGATCGACCAAAGCGCTCGGGCTCGGCGTTGACATCCTGTGCCGAGGTGGATCGGTGATCACGGCGGGGCTGTCACCGGCGGCGGCGAGCTACCCATTGCACCACACCTCGCTGGTCGGCGACGCCAAGTCGATCTGCGGCTGCTACATGGGCTCCTGCGTGCCGGAGCGCGACATCCCCGTGTTCATTGACCTCTACAAACAAGGCCGCTTGCCGATTGACCGGCTAAAGAGCGGCACGCTGCCGCTGGATGAGATCAACGCCGGGTTTGACCGCCTCGCCGATGTCGCTGCCGTCCGCCAGATCCTGGTGTTTGACTAAGTCTGGGATTTTGACGTCGTCCGGCGCAAATCTCTGATACACCGGGCAAATCATCGCCCGGAGACTGCCATGCGACTTGCCATGACTGCCCAGCTTTATCTGTCCCATGCCCGCCTGCTCGCGCCTCAAAGCGCTGCGACCGACGATGGCAAGCCTGCCGAGCAAGCGCACCGGGCCTTGTGGTCGCTGTTCGAAGAGAGCACCGACGACGATGCCAAAGGAGCCAAGCGCGACTTCCTCTGGCGCGACGAGAGCGAGGGCCGCTACGCGCTCCTGTCATCGCGTCCGCCAACCGACGCGCACGGCCTGTTCGAGCTGTCGAGCCAGCCCGTGGCGGCGTTCAATGTCGGTGACAGGCTGAACTTCAGCCTGCGGGTCAATCCGGTCGTCACCACTGTTCGTGCCGCTGATGAACTCGACAAGCACGGCAACCGCGCACGCGGCCAGAAGATCGATGTCATCCAACACGCTATGAAGCGGGTGCCGAAAGGCGCGAGCTTGGCGCAACGTGCCCAGGCCACCTACGATGCCGGTAGCGCCTGGTTCGAAGCGCAAGGCAGCAAGGCCGGGTTCAAGCTGATTGTACCGCCAGTGGTCGCGACGTACGCCCCCGCCCCGGTTGAGGGCCAGAAAACCCGCATCGTCAGCTTCACCGAGCTGGATATCAGCGGCCAGATCGAAATCACCGACCCCGCCGCGTTCGCCGCCAAACTCGCCACCGGCTACGGCTCCGCCAAAGCCTACGGCAACGGCCTGATGCTGCTCAGCCGGGGGTGATTTGCATGTAAGTGGTAACCCCGGCTCCTGACGGTATTCTCAAAAGGCGAAAGGGCGAACCTCTCAGCGGCTGAGCGCAACGGGCTGGTCGACATCACCAGTGCCATCGTGGCCAGTCACAAGGCAGCAGTAGCGCAGCGAAAGGGAAAGCCATGAGCAAGAGAGCATTCGACAAGATCGCGGCGGGGCTGAACGAAGTGCTAGCGATCACGCGTGGGGAAGGAACTCCGGCCAAAGCCTATGTGCCTGCCAAGCTGGACGTGAAAGCGATCAGCACCAAGCTTAAGCTGTCGCAGGATGACTTCGCGGCGGCGTTCGGCTTCACTTCAGGTCAGGTGAAAGACTGGGAACAGGGGCGGACCCGACCTACTGGCGGCCTGCGCGCATATTTGATGCTGATCGACCGCGAGCCCAGCGCCATCCGGTCAATGTTGCAGACTGCCACGGCCGGGCACGAAACACGGCAGCAGGGGAGGCGCGCGCCCCATTTATCCCGCTAAGCCGCTATAAACAGTGGTGACCCCGGCGCGATTCGAACGCACGGCCTTCAGATTAGGAATCTCAACATAGGGGTTCTTAGATGTTCACGCAAGCGTCCCGGAAAATCAATTTTTACCATTTAAAATCAATACATTGAAGTGTTTTTCTGCGCTTTCTGTGAACTCGCCTGAACGCTGCAAGCATCGACTCCTGATACACTGGTGATACACTGGATCGGCGTGATACAGAAGGGCTATGGCCCAGCTCAATCCCAACCACCTGATCATCCGCAAGGCGTTGAACGGCGAACGGGCCGTCTACAGCATCGCCCGGCATCCGCGTCTCTATCTGGCAGCCGACGGCAACGGCGGCGGGTCGTGGCGGCTACGCTACCGGCCGCAGCCGGGGGCGGCACAGCGGTGGCACACGATCAACAACGATGCCCGCAACATCGAGTTCGACGCCGTCGTCCGCAAAATGGCGGAGCTGGTCGCCAACCTCACTCTCAATGGGATCGATCCAAAAGCGCAGCGGCCGAAAAGCCAGCAGACGTTCGCCGCCGCCTTCGAGCTGTGGCTCGAACGGCATGCCAAAGTGCATAAGAAGAGCTGGGCCAGCGACGAGGGCCTGTATCACCGACACATTAACGCGCGGCTTGGCGGCGATCAGCTCGGCAAGGTCGACCGAACCCGCGTGATCGAAGTGCTCGACGATATCGCGCGCGCCGTCACGCCGATCCAGGCGAACCGCTGCCAGTCGTTGATCTCGGCCGTGTTCAGCTGGGCGCTCGATGAAGCGCTGATCTCATCCCACCCCGCCCTGCGCATTCGCAAGCGTGGTGCCGAGACCGCGCGAGACACAGTCATGTCCGACGATCAGTTACGCGCCTTCTGGCACGGACTCGATGAGGTCGGGGAACCGGCCGTGACGATATTGAAGCTGCTGCTTCTGCTCGGTTGCCGGCTCCAGGAGATCACCGGGGCCAAGGCCGCTGAGTTCAGGCTGACCGACAATGCCCAATGGGTGCTGCCATCAACACGCAGCAAGAATAAGCAGTCGCACATCGTGCCGCTGCCGCCGCTCGCCATCGAACTGATCGAGGCCGCCATGGCGCGACGCGACGGCAGCGAGTTCTTGTTTCCGGCACGGTTAGCGGTGGACGGGGCGTTCAACCAGAATTTCGTGTCACGGCGCTGCCGGTACCTTTACCGCAGCATCGCTGTGTCCGGCATGCGACTGCACGACCTCCGCCATCAGGCCGCCACCGGCATGGCCCGTTCCGGCGTGCCGCTCGAAATCCGCCAGCTCGTGCAGAACCAGATGACCGGCCGCAGCAAGTCCGTCGGTGCCCGCTACGACCAGCATGAATACTCCGCCGAAAAGTTGCGGGCGTTAACAATGTGGCAGAACGCGCTGCTGGCCGTCACTGCCGGACAGCCGTGGCCAACGGAGCGGTATTGAGCCGGGGACGCGATATTTATTGGTTGGCCGCAAGCTCACGCCATGCGCGACGTTCCTGTAAAAGTTCGCGTTGCCGACCGACCGCTCTGAGATGATCTTCGAGGCTGGGTTGTATCCGCTCGCAGCTCGGTTCAAGCCGTTCTGAGGTTTTTAATTTCCTTAATGTTTCCATGGCCGTAAGTGTAGCATACCGACCGATGGACGCGAAGCTTGTGCGCTCCCTGCGACAGTCAAGCCACGCGACGGTAGAATTAAGTGCCCTTGCTCACCGTGGCACGGTACATTAGCCCGATGTCAATCTGTCAAGTGCCTCCTGGAGGTGTGCGATTCGAACGAGCGTGTCATGGCCCGCAGCGATCTAATACTGACCCTGGTGCGCGCCGGCATGTCCGGCGACCGGGCGCTGCTGCGCGCGACCGTCGAGTCCCTGGCCGCTGACGAGCGCGCTGCCAAGCACACTGGCTTGGCCGACAAACTGAGCAAAGCCATTCAAGTCAACGGTCAACATAACGGCACGTCGAACGGCCACAGTAACGGTCACGCCACGGGCGCAGCGCTACCGGGCCGCGAATTTCTGGTTGAAACTGCCCCGGTACGGACCATGGATGAATTGACGCTGACGGATGTCGTGCGGCGTCAGGTCGGCAATCTCGTCGAGGAACAGCACCGCGCCGACCTGCTGCGCTCCCATGGATTGCAGCCCCGCCATCGCGTCTTGCTGTCTGGGCCACCCGGCAACGGCAAGACCGTTTTGGCCGAGGCCTTAGCCGAAGCGCTGGCGGTGCCATTGCTCACCGTCCGCTACGATACGCTGATCGGCAGCTATCTCGGCGAAACCACGCAGCGGCTGCGCAAGCTGTTTGATTATGCCCGCACGACCCCTTGCGTTCTGCTGTTCGACGAGTTCGACGCCGTCGGCAAAGAGCGTGGCGACATGCACGAGACCGGCGAGATAAAGCGGGTCGTGTCAAGCCTGTTACTCCAGATCGATGCCCTGCCAAGCTACGTCGTCGTTGTTGCCGCGACCAACCATGCCGAGCTTCTGGACCGCGCGGTCTGGCGCCGGTTTCAATTGCGGCTGGCGATGCCAGCTCCAACGCGCCAGGACATCGCGCGGTATCTGTCACGCGCGTTCGCCACCTTCCCGCAACCGAAGACACTGGATGCCGCAACGGCTGCGGCCGCACTCTGGCCTGTGAGTTACGCCGAGGCCACCGAGTTTCTGATCGACCTGCGCCGCCGACATGTGCTGTCGTTAGGCCAAAAGCGATTCGTGGACATCATGGCCGAACAGCTCGCGCTCTGGTCTGCCCGCAGCAAGGTGGATGTCCATGGCCAGCGACCCGAGCAGACCCCTGTTGAGGTTCGATCAGCCGTCCCCTGTCCCGCGGAGGAAGGGATCGCAGAAACTGCTGCCGTTTCCCCGCAAGTATCCGCTGGAACGTCAACGAAGAGAACTGGGCCCAAAGCTCGACGCCCTGGCGCGGGCGCTGACAAGCGGCGTCGATCCGCTGACACTGCGAAACGATCCTGACGCACTCGCGCCCGAATGCCTGCTGGTATTCGAGCTGAAGGACAATGCGCTGCCGAGTTTCACCAAGGCCGTCAATGCCATTCCAGGCCTTGACCTCATGGGCGACGAGTCGATCACCGATGACGACGGGCTGAAATCATTTCTGTACCTGATGGTGCCGAGCCAGTCTGCGATTACACGGCTGCTGTCGTTCTGGCACCAATGGGTTGCCGGCAAGTTGCTGGTCGGAGATGCAAAGCCCTGGGGCCAAGTGTTCGAGTGCCTGCATGACCTCCGTCGCTGGGGTGCCAAGGACAGGATCACTGAAGCCGACGCCCGGAAAATTGCCGAAGTCGCGGAGGATGAACCCGAAGCTACCGTTCGCATCGAAATCGAAATTGTGTTCAGCCGGGATAAGCTCAAGGCCGACGCAATCCGGGCATCCGTCGAGACAGCCATCGCAAGTCACGGTGCCAAGGTCATCCAGCGTGCCCGCGTAACTCCGATTGCCTATGATGCCCTGCTTGTCGATATCCCGGCAGCAGGCGCTTTGGCACTGCTCGAACGCGACGCGAAGTCCATTGCGGGCGTGCCTGACATTTACGCAATCCGGCCGCAGAGCATTATCGACATTCACGAGATCGCTGTTCCAGAGCTGCCCGGCGACACGTCGTCAGCCGCTCCAGAGCAGCCTGCAATCGCCGCTGTTTTTGATGCCATGCCGGTGCAGAACCATCCCGCCTACGCCAATCACATCGACCTCGTAGACCCCGATGGTCTCCAAGCCAAATCGGTTGGCATCCGCTCTCACGGCACAGCCATGGTATCGCTGGTTGTTCGCGGTGACCTGATGGCTGGTGAGGCTCCGCTGTCGCGCAAGGTTGTTGTCCGGCCAGTCATGTGTGCTGACACGCCCGGCACTGCGAACGAAAACTTCGACCCCGAACGGCTGCTAGTCGACGAGTTCGTGCGCGCCATTGTCGAGCTCAAGAAACCCGGCAGCGCCACCACTGGCGTGTTCATCGTCAACGTCTCGCTCGGTGATCGCAACCGTCCATTCTCGGGTCGCGCCTCGCCTTGGGCGCGCGCGGTTGATTGGCTGGCGCACGAGTATGGCATCCTGTTTATTGTCAGCGCCGGTAATGCGACTGCCGAAATCGAACTTGATGCAGTTGCGACCGACGACGGCTACAAAGCTTTGCAGGGCGCTGACAGGGCCAAAGCCACACTCGCAGGTGTGCTGAAGAGCTTGCCGCATCGTCGCCTCCTCGCGCCTGCCGAGGCCGTCAACGCCGTCACGGTGGGTGCGCTGCATGACGACCGCATTGGTAGTGCCGCCACAGTCGGCAGTTCGTTCGATCCCCTGCCGGTAACAGGATTGCCGACTCCTTCCAGCCGGATCGGACCCGGAATCGCCAACGCCATCAAGCCGGATTTGCTCATGACCGGTGGACGGCTGCGGGTGAACCCGGTTTTCGGGCGTAAACCGCTGGCGGTGCGCGTATCGAATATGGGCTCATTGGGTGGCCTCCAAGTCGCCAGTGCAGGTCTCGACGCATCCGGGCTCGCGGGCTCTAAAGCTTGGTCCGGTGCCACCAGTGGTGCGGCTGCCCTCACCACGCGTGCCGTCCACTTTATCCACGACGCCCTGCTTCAGGCCTACCCCGAGCAGTTCGCTCCCTTGCACCCAAGATTCAAAGCACTACTGCTCAAGGCGCTGCTGTTGCATCGCTGCGAAATTGCACGTGATGCCCGCACATTGGTCGAACAGGTGTTCGGGCCGCCGGGCCAGCATCTGCACGCCCAGCGTGCAGACCATGTGTTCCGCATGTTTGGTCTCGGCGTGCCCCGCATCGATGAGGTCACCGCCTGCCTCGGCAACCGCGCTACCCTATGGGGGACCGGCTCAGTGGGCGAAGACGGTGGATTTGAATTCAAGCTGCCTCTTCCCTTTTGTCTTTCTGGTCGCAAAGGGTTGCGCCGGTTGTCGGTCACGCTTGTCTGGTTCACAGCCGTCACGCCAGGACGGCGCGCCTATCGCTCCGAGCGGCTGATCGTCGAAGAGCCCTCGGATGACCATCTGAACCAGATCCTGACCGGCAGCACCAAGCACCAGCCCGACGCCAATCGGGCATCGCGCGGCACCGTTTTCACCCGCTCATGGGACGGCAAAGGAGCCCGAGCATTCGTCGATGGTGCGGACTTCCTGCTGCGTGTGGTCCGCAAGCCCGACTCGCTCGACGACCTGCCCGATGTCACCGATTTTGCGTTCGCGGCGACGCTGGAGGCTGCCGACACTGCTCTGCCGATCTATGACCAAATCCACGCGCGGATCGGCATCAAGCCGGTTGTCGTCGTGCCGGTGCCGATCCGCGCGCCCTGAACGGAGATCATCGCTTGCGGTGGCGGGAAAGATAGTCCGCTCTTCGCTAGCGAACGGACACCAACAAAACTTCTTCCCGGCGGCAGATCGACCCGGCACGGCGGATCCGCGCTGAGTTCGCGCTGACGTAGTCAAGCGTATGGCATAGTGAAGGTCGTGGATATGACGGCCTGACGACTGCGCAAGCGCTGGCGATTAGACTGTCCGGCTGGCAAGTTGTCTACCACCAGCCATGGGGAGCCGAACATGACCGACATCACCGCGCTCAAGGACAAGCTGAGAAAAATCGAGGCGCTGTTTGCCGGTGCTGCGACCTCCGGCGAAAAGGCGGCAGCTGGGGCCGCCGCTGACCGCATTCGTGCCAAACTCGCTGAACGCGGCACCAGCGAAGCAACCATCGAGATGAAATTCAGCCTGCCTGATCCATGGTCGCGCCGCCTTTTTATCGCGCTCTGCCGCCGCTATGGACTCAAGCCTTTCCGGTACGCGCGGATGCGGCAGCAAACAATCATCGTGCGGGCACCGCGTTCATTTCTCGACGCGGTTTTATGGCCGGAGTTCCAGCAGCTCGATGCGGCACTGACGGCATTTCTGGGCGAAGTAACCGACAAAGTCATCCGCGAGGAAGTGTATGGCGATGCGAGCGACGCCGACGAGGTCGCTGAACCCGTCAAACTCGCCTGACGGCATCGCGGTCGCAATTGGGGAACACGGGCACGGATCGCCCGTCTGAATTCCTTGCGCTGGATTCCTGGTGCTTGCCGTCCCGGGCGTGGCTGCCGTAGGGTGGGATGTATTCTTTGTTGATTGCGTCGGGGGCGGCAGCTATGGGGCGCGGTATTTTCCGGGGATTGCTGGTGTTGCTGTGGCTGGCTTTGTTTGCACCACAAGTGATCGCGGCTCCAAAGCGGGTGGCCCTGGTGATCGGCAACTCGGCCTACCAGCACGCCCCGGCATTGTCCAATCCGAGGAACGACGCAACGGATTTCGCGGTGGCACTGCGAGCCTTCGGGTTCAAAGTGGTCGAGGCGCACGACCTCGACAAGGCCGGGATGGACCGGGCGATCCTCGAATTCGCCCGCTCGCTGACCGGGGCCGATGCCGGACTGTTCTTCTATGCCGGGCACGGCTTGCAGGTCGGTGCGGTGAACTATCTGGTGCCGGTCGACGCCAAGCTGTCCGAAGCGTCAGGGCTGGATTTCGAGACCGTCCGGCTCGATCTCGTGCAGAAAACGATGGAACGCGAAACGCAGACCAGCATTCTGTTCCTCGATGCCTGCCGCAATAATCCGCTCGCCCGCAATCTCGCCCGCGCCATGGGGACGCGCTCACCCCAGGTTGGGCGGGGTCTGGCCACGGTCGAAGCCGGTGTCGGCACGCTGGTCAGCTTTTCGACGCAGCCGGGCAACGTCGCGGAAGACGGCACCGGCCGGAACTCGCCATTCGCTGGTGCGTTGCTGCGCCAGTTGGGCGGCCCGCGCGAGGACCTGTCCACCCTGCTGATCGGCGTCCGTAACGACGTGATCACCGCCACCAAACGCGCCCAGGTGCCATGGGAGCATTCGGCGCTGACGGCAAAATTCTATTTTCCGCAGGCTGTTGCTGTGGTGCCTGAAGCGGTGAAACCGCAGGGGCCGACTCATGCCCAGCAGGAGGAGCTGGCGTTTTGGAACACGGCCAAGGACATGAACGAAGCCGCCGGCATCGAGATGTATCTGGCGCAGTATCCAAACGGGCGGTTCGCTGGCCTCGCTTTGGTCCTGTTGTCCAAGCTGCAACGCGAGGCCCAGCAGAAAGTCGCGTTGGCAAAGTCTGAGGCGGATACAAAGCTGCGGGACGAAGCCAAACAAGCGGACACGCTGAAAAAAGCCGAGGACGATGCAAAGGCGAAGGCTGCGGCGGAACGGGAGCGGGAGGCCGCTCAGAAGGCTGCCGAGGCCAAAATCGCTCTGGCTGCCGCCCAAGCCGAACGTGCGGCAGCGGCCAAACCAGTGCCGTCACCAGCAGCGACGCCCGCGCCTGAACTCCAAGTCCGCAAGATTCAAGATGAACTCACCCGTCTTGGCTGCAACCCCGGTGCTCTCGATGGCAAGTGGGGCGCGAACGCGCGCGGCGCACTGGAGCGGTTCGCCAAACTGGCAAAAGTGAACGTCGACCTCGATCAGCCGGACAGCGCCGTCCTCGACGCACTGCTCAAACAAAAATCCCGGATATGCCCGCTGGTCTGCGACGATGACGAGGAAGTGAAGTCTGGGACGTGCGTGACGAAGGCGGTTCCGAAATCTAACCCGGTGTCGGCGAAAGCTGCTCCAAGCAAACCCACAACGACAAGCGCCACCGCCCAGCCAATCGATAATCCTGCACTTGCAAGCCGTTTCCGATTATGCGGGAGTTATAACGGTTGGGTTGTCGGAGCAAGGTGTCGATCACAAGGCAAAGAATGCACGATTACGCGACTGGTCAACCCTGGATCGTCGGGAGTTGCGACTAAGGCCGATTGGCAATGTTAGCCCGGCCATCAAGAGCACTAAATGCGAGTACCTCCTTAAACTCGCTGACACGCCCGTGACATTATCCGCAACAACGCGGGCCAATATCAGCGGTACGGGACGTAATCCACTTATCGCCTCCTGTGTCGAGACAGATACTCTGTTACCGCCGTATCGACCAGTTGCGCCATCGAAACCCCGTGGTCGCGTGCGCCGTCGGCCAGCAGTTTACGGAATGCGTCTGTGACGCGGATATTCATCTGGTTGGACGACGCACCGTCTTTGGCACCGAGCCGCATGTCGGGGGCTGCAGGCGGTTGCGCGACGACCGCCGCTCCTCCGCGCACCACCGAACCCTGCTTGTTGCGCAATGCAGCAAGATCAATCGTTTTTCCCATTGTTCAGTCCATTGGCGCTTGTTGCGTTCGGTGTTGATACACCAGGATTATGCCGAGTTCCATCGTCAGCTTGATATGCCTTACTAGCCGGGGCATCGACGGCAGCACTGGTTTCCCCGCCACTGCCCGCCCGCCGACCGGCTATGTTGTCAGCGTCTGGGGACGCTGATCGAACCGGCTGACGTGCGTCCGCCCACGGCATCACCAGCAAGCGCCGTTTCGACCGCACGATTCCATCGGCGGCGGCCAGCGCCTTGCCGGGACACGGCGAGCGGCAGCCCGATCAGGCCGCACGCTTTGGCACCCGGTTCTTGAACAGGTCGCGTGCTGAAATCATGCCATCGCCCGAGCCTTCGGGGCGTTCCGGAATGTCGCGGCGTCGCTCAGCGAACGGCAACACCTTCTGCCGCCGGTAGTCGGCCTTGAGCCCGGCGCGCAGCCACGCCAGTGGCGAACGCTTAATCTCGCCTGCCGTCCGCTTGCGGTCCATTTCGGCGAGGTGCCAGGTGATGCGGTGGGGATCGCGCTGGCCCCACTGCTGGAAGACCTCCACGGCCGCCGCCTGGGGCAGCCCGGCTTTCACTAGCCGCCGGTACAGATCATCCTCGCGACCGGCGGCGAGGAACGGTACCCCATCGACCACCTTCGCCTTCGGTTTGAGCCGGAACGCCAGATGCGTCACCCGGTTACCGGTTTTCCGAGCCTTGTATTGCACGGCGATGTCGGTGCGCGCGTTGATGTCTGCGACCGCCCGCTCGATCACGAACCGGCGGAAGTCTGGATAGCGCGCCATCTCACGCTCCCCCATCGATAGCATCCGCCGCATCTCCTCGATGCTCCATTCCACGGCATGACCATGAAACTGCTGCGTCTTGAGAATGTCGTACATGCGCTGGCTGTAGGTCGATTGCAGGCGGAACGCGTAGTGCAGCTCGACGCTGGTGAACCGCGCGCGGGTGCACTTGACGTAGGGCAGCAATTCCTTGTGCAGCCCAACGGCAACCGTGCCGCCGAGATACGTCCGCTCGCCGTCGATGCGCATGCCCTTGGCGTCCATGCGGTTGACCACTAGGCCGACACGCACCGGGCGGTTCGGTTCATCAAGGCTGTCAACCGTAACCCAGGTGCCCGCCAGCTCCTTCAGAATCGAAAAAATCCGGGCGTAAAGGTTCTGGTCGACATCGATGATGGCACTCAACTCCGACACCGACAGTTGGTATACGCAGTCGTCGGCGTCGGCGTCCTTCACCTTCGAGATCAGCAGCAGGAAAAACCGCTGCGCCCAGACCGATAACCGGTACGATCCAAGCAGCAGTTCATTCCGCCGCGTTGCTACGCCAAGGCTGCGCGTCGTGCCGCGCAAGATGCTGGGATTGCTCATAGACTTGCAGTATAGCACGGCCTGTGAGCGATGCACGAGGCTGCTCACAGCATCATTGCCGCGCCTTGGTTCGCCGCGCTACAACGCGGGCGCGATCAGTGAGAAACCGAAGCCGTTCTGTTCATGCAGTCTGCCATGCGCCGCGTCGCCGTCAACGATCAAGCCGTGCGCCGCAGCGGCCGGGCGGATGGGAAATCGCCAGTCGGCGTCGTTGACCGCGCCGCTCCGCGCACGCCGGGCCTGAGCCCAACGCCGGCTCCAAAAATAACGTCCCCGCCTCACCAAAAATAATGGAAGGGCACGGCGTTTTCCGCAGCTATGCAAATCAACGCCACGAACTTCCGACACTTCGGGCATGATAACCTATACGTCGGTGGATGTTGATTCGCACTGTCAGATGGAAAAGCACATGCAGGTCGCACATGACTAACCACAATGACGCACTGCTGAAGACTGCCGTCGCGCTGTTGCGAATAGACGCTGATCAATGGGCCGCGATCAAGGACACCCGGAGAAGGGGAACTTATTTCTCTACGATCTTCCCTCATGATATCACTGCCCACGTGCGACCTGGTTCTCTAGCAATCATTGATGTACCGGGCGACACGCCGCAACTGCATATCGGGGTGCTCCGATCTCGACGTGCGGTGGCGACGTTGGAAACGCGGGTGACTTTCGATTTGGTTCAACCGATCAAACCCGATAGTCTCGACATTTTATTGAATACTATTGACCCTCCAACCCTCAAAGCCAGTGCAACAAAACTGAGGCGTTCAGAGGCTACACTTTTGGCTGTCTCCCCGAAGTTGGCGGTCGGTTTGTTGCAAACAATTATAGCAGACCCAAACAATAATGCCGCGCTGAAACGCATTACAGCACATTTGGGGCGCGCAAAGAATTTCGGAACAGTGCGGTCCTTGCAGGAGGACGCCATATCGACAGCCCTAAAATGCTTTGGTGTTATCGATGGAGCGGCAAAAGTTTCGCTGCCAGGTTTAGATACAGGCATTTACGGACTCCGCCTTCAGGAGGACGCCGTGATTGAACACGACGCGCGTTGGTTGCCAGGGTGGTCGCTGATCGATAGCCAACCCACTGGGCACGCCCTGTTTCGAAAAGGGGACGATCAGTTGGACGTCTACACGGCGAACAGGCGCTTAGCGCATAAGAACTGTTCTAATAGAACTTCTACATTTTCGCTCGCCCAGTCCAGAGACTTTGAAGCGTTCCACACGGTTAGATAGCTAGTTTTATAACTTCATGTCAAGAACAAAATCAAAGAACTTCTACAAAAAACTGTTGTCGACTATGTGTCGGGTAAGAAGTTGCACGAGATGGTTGAGGCTGCTAAGGTGCATGCACAGGCCAGAAGTTCGCAGATTTCTTTAGGTTCGACTTGAACGTCAAACGGACATGGACCATTGAAGACCAAAGCCGCCGAAATTCTCGAACAAGCTATCAAACGCAATGCGGACAAGAAGGCGGCGCGCGCGCTCACGCCGTTTCGTCGCGAACTGCTCACGGCGGTTTCGGAACTCGGAGAGCACGCTTACGGACACATGATTGCGCAGTTCATCAATGCAACGCGGGAAAAACGAGCGAGCTACCCGCAGGTCTACACGACATTAGATCGTCTTGAAGAAAGCGGATTTCTCGACTCCCGAAAGGGGAACTCCGTCATCGACGGTGCGAGGCGCGTTACGGTTTACAGCCTTACAAACAAGGCACACCAAGCGCTTTTATCGACCGCATGAACGGTTTTTGTGACCTCGCGCCGCAATAAATAGATCTCAAATTATTCAAGGGCTGTCGGCACGTTAGCACGTTAGCGCCTTTGGCTTCCCAATTTTTGCGCCCGCTTCACGATTTCGGACAATAGGCGTTGATCCGGTAGTTCGTTTGCTTCAGTACGGCCACCAGGGCGTGCACCGCAGATGCCTGACAAGCACAACCAACATTGCGACTTTGATTGGATTGACACCATTTTATAGCTGTTGCGAATTCTCTGGGACTGCCCCCCTGTCCGACGTTCCCACGCCCATCCCACCTGCAATTGGCACGACCGATGTTGTAACGGATTTGCCTGTTGTCAGCCTTTGTACTTCCAGATGCGGCTGGCCTCATTGGACGTCGAGAGCTTGCCGCGTCTGCTGGCGCATCTTCAACTGGACTGCTCAGTGCCAACATTTCGTCATCAAGCAAACTCAAAGCGGCTTCGGAGCCCTCGTGACTGAGCACGAGCAGCAAGTCGCGGCCAAAATCAACAATGGCCTGTACGACGGCAGGAGCTGCTCCAAAGTTAGTGGATGCTGTCAGGATGTACTCTCCGTACCGCCTTGCGCACCGGCCATCTAGCCGGTTCAGCCGCGCATAGATCTCGTCCGCCGCATCGTGCGTTGGAAGTACGATAACCCCAACTGTAAACGTCGCTCGACTCGCCATGTCCGAATTCCCGCGCTTTCGCGCGGGACCTCAAGTCACCGCGCTATGAGACGGATCATGCATCAAATTTTTATGCTTTGCACCACATCCCTCTGGCGGCCAACGCTTGCCAGTCGCAGGACTTCAGCGTCAATAGATCATTGGCGGTAAAAAAAGCCTTTGAATACTGAAGGATTATGAAAAATTAACCACGTTACGAAGAAAGCGTGGACAATGAGTTGGCTGATTCTGGTGCCTCGACCGGTTTGCCAACAACAGCGTGCGACACACAATCTCATGCGTGAACCTTGCCATTGATACACTGGTGATACACTGGCAAGCAAAAGGGGCTAGGGATTAATCCCTAACCCCTTGTTTTTATTGGTGACCCCGGCGCGATTCGAACGCACGGCCTTCAGATTAGGAATCTGACGCTCTATCCGGCTGAGCTACGGGGCCAACGGGCGGACCATAGCCAATGGAACCAGTCCGGTCCACGCAATTTGCAGGCACCGTTTCAAGGCACCGGGCCTCAAGGCATCGGGATGCCGGGCTGGACGATGGGAACGTGGTAGCCTTTGATGACGGCGGGGCGGGCGGCGATGGCGCGGTACCAGCGGAGCACGTTGGGGTAGTCCTTGAGGTCGATGGACTGCCACTCGAACCGGGAGGTCCAGGGCCAGATCGCCATGTCGGCGATGGAATAGTCGCCAGCTACATATTCGACTTCGGCGAGACGGCGGTCGAGCACGCCGTACAAGCGTTTGGCTTCGGCGAGGTAGCGATCTTCGGCGTACGGCGCTTTGCCTTTGTTGTACTTGACGAAGTGATGGACCTGACCAAGCATCGGGCCGTAACCGGACATCTGCCACATCAGCCACTCGGCGGTGCGCCAGTGCGCCTCCCCCTCTTTCGGCCAGAACTGGCCGGTTTTCTGCGCTAGATACATCAGGATCGCACCGGATTCGAACAGCGTCTGGCCGTTGTCTGTATCCAGAATAGCGGGAATGCGGTTGTTCGGCGAAATTTTCAGGAAAGCGGGCGTGAACTGCTCATTCTTGTTGATGTCAATCGGGTGAGCTGCATACGGCAGACCGCACTCCTCCAGCATGATGGAGACCTTGCGCCCGTTCGGCGTCGACCACGTGTAGAATTCGATCATCTGAGCCTCAAGAGTGCGCCGCAACATCAGCCGTCGGGACGGACTAGGTCCACCTCTGGCACCCTAGTTCCAAATCAACTTGCATAGGCTAATCGCACTATTCGCTTTGGGCAATGGCCGTTCGCGCAAGATGTTGCATCGCAGCAATGCATAATGTTGCTAAGTGACGAGCAAATCGAGCAGGACGTACCCAAGATATGCGCAAAAACAAAAAAGCCCAGCGCGAGGCTGGGCTTTTGAGCAAACCATCAAATGCAAGCCAGTTAGGCTTTTGCAGCGTCTTCCGGTGGCGCTTCGGCGACAGCGGCTTCGGCCATCAGCTTGGCGGCCTGGGCGAGCCAACCGTCTTTTTCGATCTTGCCGTTCAGCTTCAGCGTTTCATCGACGTTCGCGATGTCATCATCCGAGAAGGCAGCGATTTGGTCGAAACGCAGCACGTTCAGCTTGATCAGCTGTGCTTCGAGCTCCGGCGTGATGCCCGTGATCAGCTTCAGGTTATCGGCCTGACCCTTAGGCTTCTTGAAGCCCTTGAAGGCGGCGTTCAAGCGTTTCGCGCGGGCATCTGAACGCTCGGCAATACGTGCCGATTTGCCGCGGCGACCGCGCAGGTAATACAGCTTCGCACGACGGACTTTACCGCGACGAACCACATCGATTTCGGCGATGTAGGGCGAATAGACCGGGAATACGCGCTCGACGCCTTCACCGTAAGAAATTTTGCGAACCGTGAAGCTCTCGTTCAAGCCGCCGCCCGAGCGCGAGATGACCACGCCTTCAAAGGCCTGCTGGCGCACGGTTTCGCCTTCAATCACCTTCACCATCACCTTGAGGGTGTCGCCGGGGCCAAACTCTGGCACCACGCGTTTAGCCGTGATCGCGGCCATCTGCTCGGCTTCGAGCACACTAATGATATTCATCGGTCGGGTCCTTAAAGCACAAGCGAGTTACAAGCGGGTACACCGCCACGATAGCGATAGCCGCAACGGAAACAGGGCGTCGTCAACGACACCCTCGCTATCCGCGCCACCATGTCAGGAAATTCGGATGCGGGGTGATAACGCATCGAGTGGGGCTTGTCGAGGGCTTGTCGCAAGCGTTTCGCTGGCGGCCGTCTTGATCGCGCGATTTCAGCTGGTTTACGGCGGGCAATCAAGCATTTTCCCCGAAAACAATGGATCGCGGGCAGGATGGCCCGTACACCCTGATGCGCTGTCCCTTCCTGCCACCTGAGCCGCCAAATGCCCCAATCCCTGCCTCATCCTGGACTTTTGGAACGGCTCGCCGATACGTGGCTCAGCCGCTATCGGAAAACTCCCACGGGCATGGCCCCATCGACCCAACCAGCGGTGCTGATCACCGGTGGTTCCGAGGGCATCGGCCTGGCGCTGGCGCACGAATTCGCCGCAGATCCGCGACGCCGGATAATCCTAGTGGGCCGCCGCGCTGAGACCCTGGCCATAGCTGCAGCAGTTATACATCAGCGCCACGGCACCACGCCGCTGATCCTACCGCTCGATGTCACAACCGCCGATGCCATCCCGCAAATCGAGCAGCTACTGGCCGCTCACGAACTGCACCTCGATGTCCTCGTCAACAACGCGGGAATCGGACTGTCGGGCGCGTTCGCCGAGGCATCGCCTGATGCAATTGAAGAGCTGATGACGCTCAACATGGCGGCGCTCACGCGGCTGACGCGGCACTTTCTGCCCGGCATGCTGGCGCGGGGCACTGGCGGCGTGCTCAACATCGCCTCGCTCGGAGGCCTGACGCCAGGGCCGTTTCAGGCGGTGTATTACGCCAGCAAGGCCTATGTCGTATCGCTCACCCGCGCGATACGGGCCGAATGCGCAGGCCAGGGCGTGCGTATCGCCGTTGTCGCCCCCGGACCGGTGGAAACCCGGTTTCACGCAAAAATGGGCGCTGAATCTGCCAACTATCGGCGGCTGATCCCCGCCCCCAGCGCCGAATTTATTGCGCGTGTGGCCTATCGGGGCTTTCGATGGGGACGAACCACGATTATTCCTGGCTGGAGCTGGTCAATGCTGGCAATGACGATGAAGCTGTCCCCTTTGGCGGTTTCCGTGCCGATCGTACGTTGGTTGTTGACGCCTCGGCACTGAGTCCGACTAGGTTCTTTCCCAAGTAAAATCGTACTCCGAAAATTGAGGGATCGGTGATGCACGATATGCTGCCAGTGGGTCCGAACTTCGGACACGAGACGCACACGGGATCGCGGACCAAGCTGCC
>JAYSVA010000269.1:0-1563 GCA_043718785.1 Hyphomicrobiaceae bacterium | reverse complement strand
GACCGAAGCGGGAGAAGAGTTGAAGCTCTCGGCCAGCAAGATCGAGGTCGAGATTCTGGAGTTTGAAGGCGCGCTGAGCGGGAAGGACGGCGGAGTATCCGGCGAACTTCGGGTGACCGCTATTAACAACATGGCGTCAACGATCCTGATGCCTGCCTTCGCGCGGTTCAGCACGGCCTATCCCGATATCAAGTTGCATATTCAGGTGAGCAACAAGTTTGTCCGCCTCGCCGAACGCGACGCCGACATCGCCATTCGACTGACCAATACGCCATTGGACACGTTGATCGGAACACGACTGGCGACGGTGGCCTCGGCCGTTTATGGCGCGCGCGACTATTGCGCGGATGTGCAGGCAGGTCTGGCCGACGAGAAATGGCTGGGGATCGAATGCTGCGGCTTCCATATTTCGTGGACCAAAGACGCGTGCCCTGAGCACAATCACTGTTTGTATGTCGATGATACCTTGTTGACAGTGGCCGCATTGCGCGAAGGTGCGGGACTTGCCTATCTGCCTTGCTTCATGGGTGACAGCGAGCCGTCGCTTGCGCGTTTTCGTCCGCCAGAACAACAGCATGATCTGGGCTTGTGGCTGCTTTACCACCGGGATCTTCGCCGCACAAAGCGAGTTCGTTTGTTTCGCGACCACATGCTTGGCGAGGTGGTGAAAGCAGCGCCGCTGTTCGAGGGGCGCGTCCCGATGCGGTAGCCACCAATTCGCCAAACTGAAGCCAGGCAACGCAAGTACCCACTCTGCCATGGGGACGAAGGTCAGCAAGTCGGAAATGCCTGGATGGATTGGGAACCACCGCGCACTCAATGGTTCTTATAGACCTCGGTGCTCAGATACTTGATACCGGAGTCGCACATCAGCGTCACGATGGTCGCCTGCGGCCCAAGCTTTTCAGCCAGCCGCAGCGCCGCCACGACATTCGCGCCAGTTGATGCACCGCCGAACAACCCCTCTTCGCGGGCCAAGCGGCGCGACATCGCCATTGCGTCGGCGGCCGGGACGGGGATGATTTCATCAGCCAAACCGGGTTTCCACAGCGGCACGACATAGCCCATGCCGATGCCTTCGATTAGGTTGGCCCCCGGCGCACCCCCCGACAGCACCGGCGACTCGGCGGGCTCGACCGCGACGATGCGGATGGCGGCGTCATGCAGCCGCAGCGCCTCGGCCGTGCCGCGCAGCGAGCCGCCGGTGCCCACGCCCTGCACATAGGCGTCGATGCGCCCGTCGGTCTGGGTCCAGATCTCATCGCCCAAGGCCGCATAGCCGGTCAACACGTCGGAGTTGTTGAACTGATCCGCAAAAAAATGGCCGGACTGCTGGCTGAGTTGCCGCGATGTCTCGATCAGGGCAGTCACCAATTCCACGGTAATCTTCTTGTTGTCGCTGCGCAGGATTTGCAGGTCGGCCCCAAGTGCCCGCATATGCGACAGTTTTTCGGTGCTGAATGCATCGGAAGTCACCAGCAGGCATTTGTAGCCCAGCGCCACCGCGACGCTAGCCAGCGAAGTTCCAGTGCTGCCGCTGGTGCATTCGACAATGGTATCGCC
>JAYSVA010000268.1:0-3497 GCA_043718785.1 Hyphomicrobiaceae bacterium | reverse complement strand
TGCGAGACCGTGGATCGAATAAGTTCGGCGTCCAGTCAACGCCGACGTTCTTCATCAACGGCAAGAAGATGGCGGCGTCGCCAAGCATGGCTGAGTTCGACAAGTTGATCGAGCCGCTGCTCAAGGGCTAAGCTACGCTCGTTTTAATCACCAGGGGCTGCAAAGCGTGCGCATGAAATCACTGCTGCTGCCTCTGGTGTTCGCACTCACAGCCGCCCTGTCTGGCTGTGCGGGTGAAACGCTCTCGTCGCTGTCAACGGCCACAACCGGCAGCGCCACCACCGATGCCTCAGCACCGAGTATCCTTGCCAAGGACACCAGCGCTCCGGCGTTTGATCCGTTCAATACGATGCCGACGTCATCCGGCGCACGTGAAGTCATCCAAATGCCAACGCTGGCAGAAGTGCTGCAGCCCGGTGACCTGCCGGAAATTTCTGTCGGTCGTGCCGATGCGCCTGTGACCATCGTCAAGTACGCGTCACTGACCTGCCCGTACTGCAAGAAGTTCCAGGCCGAACTGTTCCCGCAGCTGAAGCGCGAATTCATCGACACCGGCAAGGTGCGCCTGCTGATCCGCGAGTTCCCAATCGGTTTCCAGTCGGGCGCCGCCACCATCGCCATGCGCTGCGCCAGCCCCGACAAGCAACTGGCGCTGTATGAGAAATTCCTATCGAGCCAAGCCCAATGGGTAAGCCAGGAAGTCCGCCACGATCCGCTGTTCAAGATCGCAGCATCCACCGGCATGACCCGCGCCGAGTTCGACGCCTGTTTCCAGGACAAAGCGCTGGTGACGAGCTTGAACAAGATCAAGGAACGCGGCCGCAACCTCGGCATCGTCGGCACGCCGAATTTCTTCATCGGTACCAAGTTGGTCAAAGGCACCCTAGAAATGGCCCAGATCCGCGAACTGGTCTCAGCCCAACTCGGCAGCCTGCCCGCAGGCGACACCGGCCGATCCGGCCTGACGCGCTGAATTGGGGCGCTGACGTAGGTTGGGTCAAGCCCCCTTGCGCGACCCAACAATCCACGGGTGGTGTTCAAAGTGTTGGGTCGCGCAAAAGCTTGATCCAACCTACAAACATAGGCTCCGTCCCCTCAAAACTCCACCACCAGACCGTCGTGGGCCGGCTCCACGCCCGCAGGCAGTTCGCGGCGGAGGGTGTCGTAGTCGAGGTCGCCGAGCATGTGGGTGAAGATGGTGCGCTTCGGCTGTAGGCGCTCGACCCATGATAGCGTCTGCTTGACGCTCCAATGGCTCGGATGCGGCATGTAGCGCAGCGCATCGACGACCCAGGTGTCGAGACCTTCGAGATACGCGATCGACCCGTCCGGCAGGCCGCTGATATCCGGCGAATAGGCGACGTTGCCAAACCGGAACCCAAGCGAGATGATGTCGCCGTGCTCCTGCGGGATCGGCAGTGCCGTGATCGGTCCACCCGGTCCGTCGATAGTGATCGGTTGGCTGTAGACGATGTCGTTTGGCGTCAGGATCGCTGGATAACTACCGCCCGGCGGCGTTTCGAAACAATAGCCGAACTTGCCCATTAGGCTATCGCGCGTCGGGCCATCGAACCACACCGGCACCCGCCGTTTCATGGCGTAGGCAAAGCCGCGCAGATCGTCGATGCCATGGGTGTGGTCGGCGTGTTCGTGAGTGTACAGCACCGCATCCAGGTGCGTCGCGCGGACGGCCAGCAGCTGCTCGCGCATGTCTGGGCCGGTATCGATCAGGATCACAGTGGTGCCGTTTGGGCCAATGCGTTCGACTAGGGCGCTGGCGCGGCGACGGCGGTTCTTCGGGTTGGTCGGGTCGGACTTGCCCCAGTCGTTGCCGACGCGCGGGTTGCCGCCAGATGAGCCGCAGCCGAGAATGGTCAGGCGCATGTTGGGGCGTGACGTCGGCTTCATGCGTGGCTGTTCCCACTGTGGGCGCCAGCCGTCGGACGCGGTACTTTCGTGAACAACCGGAAGAAGTTCGCCGTCGTCGCCGCTGCAATTTCCGCCTCGGTGATGCCCTTCACCCGGGCCAGCGCCGCAGCGGTGTGCGCCACATAAGCCGGTTCGTTGGTTCTGCCACGGAACGGATCTGGCGCCAGATATGGCGCGTCGGTCTCGACTAGCAGCCGGTCCAGCGGTATTTGCGCGGCGATGTGGCGAAGGTCATCGGACTTCTTGTAGGTGATGACGCCGGTGAACGAGATGTACAGCCCGAGCTCGACCGCCCGCATCGCCAGCTTTTCGCCACCCGTAAAACAATGCAGCAGCGCCGGGAAATGCCCCTTAGCGTGCTCCTCTTCGAGGATTTTGATCGTGTCCTCATCCGCGTCGCGGGTGTGGATTTCGAGCGGCAGACCCGTCTCCCGTGCCGCCTGAATGTGGCGACGAAAACCCTCGGCCTGGGCTTCCTTCGGACTCTTCTGGTAGAAGTAATCCAGCCCCGCCTCGCCAATCGCGACGATTTTCGGGTGCTTCGACAGTCGCACGATCTCGGCCACCGGCACGTCCAGCTCCTCGTTCGCGTAGTGCGGATGCGTGCCGACCGACGTGTAGACGTTCGGGTGGGCGTCGCAGATCGCCAGCAGCTCATCGAGCTTTTTGATGCGCGTCGAAATCGTCACGCAGATGCCCACACCCGCTGCCTTCGCCCGCGCCAGCACATCCGGCATCTGGTCCGCAAATTGCGGAAAGTTCAGGTGGCAATGGTGATCAACGAGCATGGCTGCTTACTTGTAGGTTGGGTCAAGCGCTTGCGCGACCCAACGATCCACGGGTGGTCTCGAAGTTGTTGGGTCGCGCCAAAGCTTGACCCAACCTACATCCGAATTTCACTACCCTAATGCCAGCTTAGCCCACATGAGAGCAAGCGCCACGAGGCTGACGCTAAACAGCACGATGCGGGCGATGAAGTTGCGGTTGATCAGGTGCACCAGCGAATGGGCGATGCGCAGCGCCACAAACGCCCACGCCAGCCGCCCCATCCACACGTCAACACGGCCGGTCTGCATCGCGGCCAGACAAGCGACGTAGAACAGCACCGGACTTTCCAGCAGGTTCATATAGTTGCGGTGGCCGACAGCGATGTCGGTCGGCACGCTGGCGCTATCGCCATAACGAAAATCCTCAAGCTGGACGCGCCCCACACGGATCGCCAGCAGCCGCTGGATTTCCATGTAGGTGAGGATTTGGAGAGTCCACAGCGCCAACGTTGCCATCGGCAGCAGCAAATCAGGGGGCATGCGAGAACTCCGGTGAGACGCACAATTGCACGCCTATTTAGTACGCGGAACCCGGCGTAGCGTCCCAGAAGTTTGCTGCGTGGTTAAGCGACTGCGGACGGCTTGAAAAAAGTTGAACGGTAACTGCCCATAGGCGATCGACGCTGCGCCCTTACCTGGAACTGGCCGAACATCCGGTCCGGGCCAGGGAAAAACGTTCATTTCGGTGAGCACGATCCAGGACCGCTCGCCGTCAAGCCCGAGACGGCGCTTGGTGTCAGG
>JAYSVA010000267.1:0-1565 GCA_043718785.1 Hyphomicrobiaceae bacterium | reverse complement strand
CGCCGCAACGACGGCCTGATGGAAGTCATCGAAGCCCCCACCGACTACGTCATCCAACCCGGCGATACCGTCTACATCTATGAGCGGTTCTTCTGAGGGTTTGGGAAACATCTTTGGAATTCAAAAAGGATCGGGGAAACCCGGTCCTTTTTTGAATTGAGGCCATTAATCCGTAGGGTGCATTAGCCCTCTTGCGTAATGCACCGCGACTGGGTGCAGTTTTCGCAGTAATTCGCATGTTTGAAACTGCTAAACTTGCTTTGTCCTGTCGGCAGAGCAAGCTGCAGGTGCATTACGCGAGGGGGCTAATGCACCCTACGTTCCGAGCTCGTTAGGACTTACCCAACCTTACCTCAACCGACCGTCGGTGCCCCTCGAGCCCCTCGGCCCGCGCCAGGGTCATCGCGTCGGGGCCGAGCTTGGCGAGGGCACCTGCGTCGAGCTTTAGAATGGAGGTGCGCTTCATGAAGTCGAGCACGCCCAGACCAGACGAGAATTTGGCGCTGCGGGCGGTGGGCAGTACGTGGTTGGAGCCGCCGACGTAATCGCCGATCACTTCCGGCGTGTGCGCGCCCAAGAATATCGCTCCGGCATTGCGGATCTTCAGCGCCATGGCGTCGGCATTGGCGCAAGCGATCTCCAGATGCTCGGCCGCGATTTTATCGGCCAAAGCTGGCGCTTCATCGAGCGATGCGACCACAATCACGGCACCATTCAGGTTCCAGCTTTCACCGGCAATGTTGCCGCGTGGCAGGGTCGCTAGCTGCCGCGCCACCGCTGCCTCGACGGCTGCGGCGAACCCGGCATCATCCGTCATCAGGATCTATTGTGCCGCCGTATCGTGCTCGGCCTGGGCGATCAGATCAGCAGCGATCCACTCGGGATTGTTGTCCTTGTCGGCGATCACGAGCACTTCGGAAGGCCCAGCTATGCTGTCGATGCCGACGACGCCGTAGACCTGCCGTTTCGCCGCCGCCACATAGGCGTTGCCCGGCCCGACGATCTTGGCGACCGGCGCAATCGTGGCGGTGCCGTAGGCCAGTGCCGCAATCGCTTGCGCGCCGCCGATGCGGTAGATTTCCTCGACGCCGGCGATGCGCGCGGCAGCAAGCACTTGGCCGTTCAGCTCGCCCTTCGGCGATGGCACCACCATGACGATGCGTGGCACGCCCGCCACCTTGGCCGGGCAGGCGTTCATCAGCACCGAGCTCGGATACGAGGCCAATCCGCCGGGCACATACAACCCAACCGACTCAACCGCCGTCCAGCGCGATCCGAGCGTAGCACCGAGCGCGTCGGTGTAGAGATCATCCAACGGCCGCTGCCGCTGATGGTGGGCGTAAATCCGGTCACGCGCAAAGTTCAGCGAAGCCAATGTAGCCGGGTCGCAGGCGGCATAGGCGGCGTCAATCTCGGCTTTGCTGACGCGCATCGTGGCCGGTGTCAGGGCCAAGCCATCGAATTTCTGGGTCAGTTCGATCACCGCCGCATCGCCGCGCGCTCGCACATCCGCAACTATGGTCCGCACGCTAGCGTCGACATCCGGTGACGCTTCGCGTTGCTGG
>JAYSVA010000266.1:0-1565 GCA_043718785.1 Hyphomicrobiaceae bacterium | reverse complement strand
TGACGGGGCAGGTCGTGGCGCTGGTGGCGTGAAGTGATGAAAAAGCCCGGAAAAAAGGCGGCTGCCAGTGCGCCTGTGAAGCTCGCAGTCATGGGCGTAGGACTAATCGGCCGTCGCCACGTCGAGCACATCCTCGCGGTCCCTGAAGCTGAGTTGGCGGCGGTGGTTGATCCGTCACCTGCTGGTGCCGCATGGGCGGCGCAGAAGCAGCTGCCGTGGTTTCCGACGTTCAAAGCGATGCTGGCTGAAGTGACCGTCGATGGCGTGATCATCGCCACGCCGAACCAACTGCACGTCGCCAACGGACTAGAAGTCATCCGTGCGAGGCTTCCCGTACTGGTCGAAAAGCCGATCTCAGATGATGTGAAGTCGGCGACCAAGCTGGTCGAGGCGGCGGAGGCTGCTGGCATCGCCTTGCTCGTCGGCCATCATCGCCGCCATAATCCGATGATCCAGGCGGCGAAGGCTGCGATTGACAGCGGTCGCCTGGGTAAGCTCGTTTCCGTGCACGGGTTTTTCTGGTTGATGAAGCCGGACAATTACTTCGAAGTCGCGTGGCGGCGCGAAGCGGGTGCCGGGCCGATCCTGACCAACCTGATCCACGACATCGATCTGTTGCGCTACCTCTGCGGCGAGGTTGAAGCGGTGCAGGCGCTGACCTCAAATGCCGTGCGCGGCCATGCCATCGAGGAAACCGCCGTCGTGCTGCTGCGCTTCGCCAATGGGGCGCTGGGCACAATCAACGTGTCAGATTCGATTGTCGCACCATGGAGCTGGGAGCACACCACGGGTGAGAATCCGGTGTATCCGCGCACCGATCAGTCTTGCTACACGATTGGCGGTACGCACGGCTCATTGACGATCCCGAAGCTCGAAGTCTGGCACGACCACCAGAAGCGTGACTGGTGGCAGCCGCTCGAAGCATCCCGCGTCTATGCGCCCGACAAGGATCCGCTGCCGCTGCAGATCCAGCAGTTTTGTCGCGTCATTCGTGGCGAGGAAGCGCCGCTGGTGTCGGGTCGCGAAGGACTGCAGACGCTAAAGGTCATCGAAGCCGTGAAGACAGCCGCGCAGACGGGGAAGCTCGTAAAAATCTAGCGTGTCAGCGCCGGTCGCCAACCCGCTGCCAGGGCTTCCTGCTCGTCGCAGAACCAGCGTTTGCCGCCAGCAAGGCCGTCTTTGCCTGGGTCCATCTTGACCCGATCGTACCAGGTGCTCCAGGGCATGTGGTAGACCTTGCCGCTGGCGGAGACGTTGCCTTTGATGGTGCAGCCCGCAGGCGCGATCACTTCGGCTGTTTCCCAGGCGCGTTTGCGGTAGTCCCATGCGGGCATCGCCTCGCCCTGCCAGATGCCGACGCGCGCGGCGCGGGCTTCGTCCTCCAACGCCACATAGTCTTTCGAATATTTGACGTAGGCCCAGGCGTAGCCATCGCGGACCATCGCCGCGTTGAGGTTGAGGCGGCCAGCGAAACAGCGTCCGAGGGTGCGGCCGTACTTGTCGGGGCCGAGGTCATCGCAGCGGACCTCGGCATGACCGATCATACGGGCGAGATGGCGGGTGGC
>JAYSVA010000265.1:0-3498 GCA_043718785.1 Hyphomicrobiaceae bacterium | reverse complement strand
TTGCCGCCGCCATGGGTGTCGCGCGTGACCACGGTATGACCTGGATGACACCGCGCGACTTGCTGTCGATTGGCGCAGCTGGCGTCAAAGCCATTGCTGCCGTGCAACTGACGCAACAGAGCTATGACCGCTTGCGCACCGATGCCCGCTTCGAGGCCAGGGACGTGGTGACGTTGGCTGATTACGCCAAATCGAAGGGCATCAAGAATGCCAACCAGGCCGCAGGCGCGGTCGCAGATTTTGTGCAGCTGGGGCAGGATCAGGCCGAGCAGCAACGGCTGAAAAGCGCCGTGGTCGATTTCATGAAGGCCAGCAATGACGCGGGTGTTGCGCCACAGGATCCAGCGGCCCAACAGCGGTTGCAGCAAGCGGGAACTAAGTACCGCGAGACGGCGACCGCCATTGCCAACCGGTCACCGGAAGCAGCCGCGACTACGCGCCGGATGGAAGATGCCAACAAGATCCCCGAACTCTACCGAGCGGCGGCAAAACAGGAGGCGGAGAGCGTGCTGAAGGAAGCGCAAGCGGACGCGCTCTATGCAGCAGCGGCACAAGCAGTCCCGCCCATCGCTTCACAACCGAAGCAGGCCGACGGAGGCCCTGCGGTACCGAACGCGAAGGACCCGGTAAAAGCGGTCGACGTCGCAGCCATTGCGCCGAAAGTCTCAGCACCAAAGCTGTGATTACTGCATGCCGAGTTCTTTGGCGTAGGTACAGCCTTTTTCACGGTTCGCGCGAGTTGGATCAAGCGCGACGCCTTCCGCTTTCTTGGCCAGCAGAAATTTCGCGCAGACGATGTTCTGATCAGCCGCCACGACGCGTGACGTGGCAGCCTGAAGTTTGGCTTTGGCCTCAGCGAGATGCGCGTCATGATGACATTGCGTAGATTTTGCGGGGTCTTTGATCTGATCGCAGGCGGACAGCTGAGCGCCAAGTGCCATTTGCTGCGCCGCCGCCGGAAATGCACCGGCCACGGCACTGACCGCCGTCAACATCGCGGCGACGGCTTTGGCAGTTTTTTCTGAGGCTCTGATAGGGCGCATAATGCGGATATTATGATAATAAATAATTACCTGCGCAACAGGAAAGTAATTCGAATTAGGTTGTTGAAATTCCTGCGTATGTATTCATACCTCTCCCCTTACCTCCGGCAACTATTATTTTGCGGGCTGAAAATGGGGGTAGGGCGTGGCGCGATCGATGATGGTGCGCATGGTCAGTGGCGCGTGTGAGACGAGACCTTCGATCGTGCGCGCCGAGATGCGGCCGACGCCGTTGGTCTTGCGCCGGTTCCAGCGGAAGGCGAATTCGTCGAGATAGGCTTGCAGATGGCGCGGCGTGACCGCGCCGCCGTGCGTGCCGAGCAGCCAACGCTTCAGCAGCGAGACCGTCCAGTGGACGGTCTGGAGGCTGTCTTTGACGCGCCGTTCGGCCGGTGTCTGCACGATCATGGTGTGGTTGCGCTCGCCAAGCGCGGTTTCGTTATAGCCGGCGTGGCCATCGCTGGTGACGGCCGCGTCGGCAGCGATACTTGCGTCGGCAAAGGTCTTCAAGGTCTCTGCATCATTTGTGAGTGCGTGGGCGAGGCGAAGTCTTCCGTCGGTTTCGGTGGCGACGAGCACCATCGACTTTCCCCGGCGTTTGCCGCCCACGAAAGCCTCATCGATTTCAACCGCTTCGCTCAAGCGTTCGCGATCCGGCCGCACCAGAGCCGCGCGGATTTTCTGCAACCAGCTCCAGGCCGTTTTATAGGACCCGAACCCCAGGATCCGCTGCAGATCCATCGCCGAAACGCCGTTGCGGCGCGACGACACTTCGAACACGGCGCGGAACCACGTCTTGAAGGGCTTGCGCGTCTTCTCGAGCATCGTGCCCGACGTCAGGCTCGTCTGGTGGCCGCAGTCGGCGCACTCAAACAAAGAGCCGTCGCGCTCGACCCACAGCCGCGTGCCCTGACATCGCGCGCAGGCAGGGGTGCCGCCCCATCGCGCTTTGATCCAGTAGGCGATGCAGTCGTCTTCGGTCGCGAACCGCGCCTCGAACTCCGGCGCCGTCTTTGGAAAATTACGCCACAAGTCGTCGTTGGCGGTCGTGCGGGATTTGGGCATGTGGGCCCTCCTGGCAGCGTAACACATGCGTCAAGATTGTGCCGGAGGTAAGGGGAGAGGCATGGTATGTATTCATAATCAGCTCATGACTGCCGTTCCGACCCGTGCCGAAATGCTGGCCGCCCTCGCCGATACCAATGAGGCCAATCCGCTGGCCGCGCGGATCGGTGCCGCTATTACCGGTTACGGCGACCTGCTGAACGAACAGGCCCGCCGCGCCGGTGCGGTTCCCAATCCCTTCGTTGTCGCCATGCCTCGCACCGCCGTCGATGTGTTCGCCCTCGAAGCTTTCACGAGGGAACTCGCCGCGTCCGGCATTCAGGTCAGCATCACCGTTGCGTCCAACACGCGGCTTTAACTTCAAAGCCAACATCCGCAGACTTGCTGGCCAGCACATCGCAACTGAACGACCATGGCAATGCTTGCCCGAGCGCTGACGCGCAAACCTCGAAGACTGCTCGATGATCGGCACAATGACTCCGTTGTCGGGGGACATCAAATCCCACTGCATTAAGTTGGCTGTGACGTCGTTGGAAAAATTGCGGTTCTTTGTAGACGTTACTTTTGATATTTGGACTGCCGTGGGCGGCCCCCTCTCTGCGTTCGGGTCACGCTCGTATCGCGCGCCGAAGGGGCGCGCGACCGAGCCCCACGCACTCGAAAACAAGGCAAGGCGCGGGTCTCGGCCCATACGGGTTTTGATCGTTGCCGCGTAAGATTGTGGCTGCCCCGGCCAGGACTGGTGCCGATCCTGACAGCGGCGTCAGCGCATCCAAAGTACCTGCTATCATCCAGATTTCTTTCACGTCGGCTATGCCACCGCCAAGTTGCGCTTCGTCACCAACAGACGAGGCTCCACCATGATGATCTCTTCCCCACGCCTTACCACGGCACCAATCCCGCCAGCACTTGTTGCTGCCGCACTCGACTGCTTGGCATTCATGCCGGACGGTCATCGTCTCGAACCATCCCTGCTCATCGCCGTCACGCGAACGATCACCACCAACACCAACGACGCCGACGCACTGCTGGTTCGCATTCGTGCCGCAGCGATCATTCTCTGTGATCCGCGCTGGCAGAGTTGGTCCACGTATTTCAGGGCCAGCTCACCAGAGATGCACCGCGCTTTCGATGTCGTCATGCTCGATTGTGTCGCAACGCTGCCGCTCGACGCCTCGTTGAAATTCTGTCCGGACGAATTTTTCGATGCGCTCCTCAGCGGCACACCACTGATCATCTGCAACTGACGTACGCGCATCTAAAAAGCTGCTCAGACCTCACCAAGAAAATGCCCCGGGGCTTGTCTCAGAGCCGTCCACACGAGCCCCCGGTCGGGTGAAGGCTCGCGATGGCCGGCTCCGAGAAAATGCCCCGTTACCCGAAGCCTTAC
>JAYSVA010000264.1:0-7735 GCA_043718785.1 Hyphomicrobiaceae bacterium | reverse complement strand
GACACTTGTGGTGCGATGTCGCCGTTGCCCAAGTCGCCGCCGACGAGGCCAAGAAAGAAGCCGCTGCAAAAGTCAAAATGCAGTTTGCGACCGAGTACAAACTCGAAGACGTCGTCAAATATCCCCTGATGCAGGCCGCATTTAAGGCCAACCTGGAAGCCGCCTCGAAAGGCGAAATCTACGTCAAGTTGTTCCCGGCAGGCCAATTGGGTGTCGGTGGGGCACTGGCCCAAAAAATCCAGGGCGGCACCATTCAAGGCGGTGCCGTGTCGATGTCGAACTTCTCGCCGTTCGCGCCATCGGTTGATTTGATCAACCTGCCGTATTGGTGTGGTGAGAACCAGAAGTTCGCCAACCTCGTGACCAGTGAAACCTGGAACAACGACATTACGCCGAAGGTGCTGGAGAAAGGCTACAAGCCGATCTTCTATTACACGACGGAGCCGCGCACCATTGCGACGCGTAAGGGCATCAAAGCCGTGAAGGTGCCGAAGGATATGGAAGGCATCAAGATGCGCGTTCCGCCATCTGCCATCCTACAGCAGATCTACAAACTGGCCGGTGCCAACCCAACGGTTATTGCCTGGGGCGAAACGGCAGCCGCCATTAAACAGGGCGTCGCTGACGGTCTGGACCCAGCGGTGACGGCACTCGCGACCTTCGGGTTCAATGATGTTCTCGGCAATATCACATTCGTCAAAACGGTCCCCGACGCTCAGATGTTTGCCGCCAATGCTGTTTGGTACAAGGCACTATCAGACGGCCAGCGTAAAGCCTTCGATGAAGCTGCCGCGAAAACCCAAATTGAAAGTTTCGCGCAACTTGCACCGGCCCGCACTGAAGCCATGAAGCAAATGGCAGCAGGTGGTTGCACCTTCCACAACCTGAGCGATGCTGAATACAAGCTGTGGGTCGAAGCCTGCGGCGAGCAGCGCAAAGAGTGGGACGAATTCAAAATCAAACTCGCAGGCTCCCTCGATAACTTCGAGAAATTCAAAAAGGCCGCGAACACCAAAGGTTCAATTACCGTCGGCGACGCCTAACAGCGGGCCTGACGGATCAAGTTACCCTTCCGTGAAAACGGAGGGTTATGGATGAGAGACAGCTGTGCGATCGTCTTGGTGTAGCGACCTGCAACAAGCGGGCTTGGCCGCCGGACAACAGATTGCGCGCACGGTGAAAACCGCGCGTTACCCGGGGGGGAAGCGGCTGTCTCTCATCTAGCTTTTTGTGTGCGACTTTCTATCCGGCGGTCCTTTCCGACTACGTCCGTTTTCCGCTTCCCCGGAATCAGATCAGCGCTCGCGCTGTTCTGATTCCGGGGTCTTCACAACTGACATTGGGGCTTAATCTCGCCTCACATTTAGCTGGTGAAGATCCCGGATATCCGGATCGAGCTTCGCTCGAAACGGATTCCGGGAAAGCGGGAGGGTGAGTATGTTCGAGTTCAACCACTGGTTCCACCTCCACAGGTGACAAGAGGCGACATTATGCGGGGACGAGCCTGGTTGTGGTTGTCGGCGTTGTTCCTGTTGCTTTACACCGCTTACGTGCTGATCGCTAAGTTCAGCAAGCCGTTGGGCTTCAAGCTGCCCTTCGAACTTGGCAACGTTGGCGAGTTCTGGTTGTTCACCGCCTTCATCGGCGCATTTTGCATGCAGATTATTCGCGACGAGCGCGCGCTTCCCCAACTGCCGGACGACGCCCTGCACGGCCCTCCGGATACACCCACACCTGTGCCGCCGCTTGCCAACCATGGGGGCTCCCCGCAATGAAGCGGCTGATCGACGATCTCGACCGCAATCTTGAGCGTTATCTGATGCTCTTCTGCTATTGCTTCTGCTGCGCCGTCATCATCCAGGACGTCGCCCGCCGCTTCATCATCAACTATTCCGCCGGCTGGAGCCAGGAAACGGCACAGTACGCGTTCATCTATCTCGGCTGGATCGGGGCTGCCTCCGCCGTCAAGGAGCGCGCGCACATCCGCTTCGACATCCTGCAGAACAAGATGCCACCCCGGCTGCACGGCTATCTCTACCTGATGGCCGAAATCGCCACGATCATCTTTGCAGTCATCGCGGTGCGGCTGTCGTGGCACACGATGGAGCAGCTGTGGCAGTTCGGTGCCGCCACGCCCGTGCTGCGGGTGTCGCGGATCTGGGCTGAAGCCGCCGTGCCGATAGGCTTCACGTTAGTCGTTATTCGCTCGTTGCAAGCAGCCCGGCGTGACATCGCCGACATACGCGCCGGACGCCCTGCCTATCAGGGCAAAGCCATGTTCGAGGAATAACTGGCATGGCCATTACGCTGTCGCTGCTGTTGATCGTTTTTCTGGTTCTGATTGGCATTCCGTTCTGGGTCAGCATTGGCCTCGGCACTGTGGTGCTGCTGTGGACCACCGGCGCCCTGCCTATGACCCTGGTCGGTGACGGCCTGTTTGAGGGCGTCGACAGCTTCGCGCTGATCGCCATCCCGCTGTTCGTGCTGACCGGTGACGTCATGGTCCGGTCAGGGCTGGCATATCGGCTGCTGAACTTCGCGGAGGCCAGCTTCGGCTCGTTCCGCTCTGGCTTCGGCACCGCCACCGTGATGGGCTGCGGCTTGTTTGCCTGCATCTCCGGCTCCGACGCGGCCGATGCCGCCGCCATCGGCCGCATCACCATGGATAAGTTGCAGCAGAAGGGCTACCCCAAGGACTACGCGTGTGCGCTGGTGGCGGCGGGTGCCTGCACCGGCATTCTGATCCCGCCGTCGATTGCCTACATCATCATCGGTTTGGTGCTCGGCATCTCGTCGTCGACGCTGTTCCAGGCCGCCTTTGTGCCGGGCGTTCTGATCCTCGCCGCCGTGATGATGACCAACGCCATCATGAACCGCATTCGCGGCTACGAAATTTCCACCGGTCGCTTCTCGCTGACGGCCTGGTTGACCGCGCTGAACGACGCCAAATGGGCGCTGCTGATCCCCTTCATCATCCTCGGCGGCATCTACTCGGGCATCTTCACGCCAACCGAAAGTGCCGCCGTCGCCGCGTTCACCGCCCTGATTATCGGCATGAGCCAGGGCCGCATCAAGCTCGCGGATTTCCCGACCATGCTCGGTGCCTCCGCCCGCGTCTGCGGCGTCGTGCTGCCGATTATCGCGGTGGCGCTGCTATTCGCCCAGGCGCTCACCGTTGTCGAAGTGCCGCAGAAATTCGTCGCCTTTGTCACCTCGTTCGCGACCACCAAGACCTCGGTTATCCTGCTGATGCTAGTGATCTGGATCATCGCGGGCATGTTCATGGAAACCGGTCCGAACATCGTCGTGCTCGGCCCACTGATGAAGCCGCTGGCCGATAAAATCGGCATGGACCCGATCCACTTCTGCATCTTCATGATCACGACGTTGGGCCTCGGCTTCATCACCCCGCCATTTGGGCTCAACCTGTTCGTGATGTCGGGCCTAACGCGAACGCCGATCACGGCGATTGCCAAACAAGCCCTGCCGTTCGTTGTAGCGATGATCCTCGTCTCGGCACTGATCGGCTTTGTGCCGTGGCTTTCCCTATTTACGCTTGGACGATGAGCCTGGGTCGATCATCCTTGCACTCCTGAAACGCAGACACCACGTAAGACCAAGGCGACACAAAGGCGGCACTAAGAATGACTGTTGAAATACTGAAGCAGGCGAGCAAGACCCCGGCCACGGAGACCGACGCCGCCCGCACGACCGTGGCAGCCATGCTGGCTGAAATCGACGCCCGCGGGGAAGCCGCTGTCCGCGACTATGCCAAGACGCTCGACAAGTGGAGCGGCGAGATCGTCGTCACAGCAGCCGAAATCGAGCGCCGCTGCAACGACATCCCGGCTGGCATCAAAGCCGATATCGATGCCGCCTGCGCCCAAGTCCGCCGCTTCGCCGACGCCCAACGCGCCAGCACCCGCGAGTTCGAGATCGAGGTCGCGCCGGGCCTGATGGCCGGGCAACGCCTGATCCCTTGCAACGTCGCGGGCTGCTATGTGCCCGCTGGCCGCTACGCCCACATCGCCTCGGCCTACATGTCGATTGCCACGGCCAAGGCGGCGGGCGTCAAAACCGTGATCGCCTGCTCGACGCCATTCACGCCGGAGGGCATCCACCCGCACGTGCTCTACGCCATGAAGGTGGCCGGTGCCGACATCATCATGACGCTCGGCGGCGTCCAGGCAATTGCGACGCTGGCCAACGGCCTGTTCACCGGCCAGCCCGCCGACATCATCGTTGGCCCCGGCAACAAGTTCGTCGCCGAAGCCAAGCGCATGCTGTTCGGCCGCGTCGGCATCGACGTGTTCGCAGGCCCCTCCGAGATCGCCGTCATCGCCGACGCCACCGCCGATCCGCACCTCGTCGCCGTCGATCTGGTCGGCCAGGCGGAACACGGCCATGAAAGCCCGGCCTGGCTGTTCACGTCCTCGCGCGCCGTCGCCGACGCTGTGATGGCGGCGATGCCGAAGCTGATCGCCGATTTGCCGCCGACCGCCCGCGACGCTGCCGGTGCCGCCTGGCGCGACTATGGCGAAGTGGTGCTGGCCGACACCCGCGAGGAACTGGTGGCCGTCTCCGACCGTTACGCCGCCGAGCATCTGGAGGTGCACGCCGCCGACCTCGACTGGTGGCTGCGGAACCTGACCAACTATGGTTCGCTGTTCCTCGGCGAGGAGACCAACGTCTCGTTCGGCGACAAGGTGTCTGGCCCCAACCACATTCTGCCGACCAAGGGCGCTGGCCGCTATTCGGCGGGGCTGTCGGTGCACAAATTCCTCAAGCCGCTGACCTGGCAGCAGATGACCAAGGACGCCAACCGCCAAGTTGCAACCGCCACCGCCCGCATCTCCCGCCTCGAAGGCATGGAAGCCCACGCTCGCACCGGCGACGCCCGCCTCGCCAAGTATTTCCCCGGCGAAACGTTTGACACGGGCACGCCGGTGAAGACTTGAGGGTTGGGGGCATAAATGCGGTTGGCACGGCTTATGCCTTGAAAGGGGCATGGGCACGTCTGCCGCTTACTGCCATAGGCTCGTGAGGGCTTAACGCAGGCGGACCGGTGCCTTTGGCCCTGACCGAGAGTTCGCCATGTCCTATTTTTCCGTATCCCCACTGTCCCAACTTGAAACGCTCGCTGCCGTGCTGTTAATGGCCACCGCCGTGCTGGCCCTCATCGCCACCAACGCCCGCAAGAAATTGCTCGCCCGCAGTGCCCTGTGGCTGTCGATCGCGACGGTAACGGGGGCGGCGCTGAGCCTGTTTTCCATGTATAACAGCCTCACGCGGCCAACCACATCAACAGATGTCGCCCCGGCCTCCATTCGCAAACTGGTGGCCTTCTCGGACGCTGGCAATAGCGCCACGCGCAAGCGCGGCGACATCGTCGTCGATTGCGAGCAATGCCCGCCCATGGTGGTTGTTTCCTCCGGCTGGTTCATGATGGGGGCCAGCGCCAATGATCCGCATGCCCGTCCGCAAGAGTTACCGGCCCGCACGGTGCGACTGACGCGCGATTTCGCCATCGGCCAGACCGAAGTGACGGTGAAACAGTTTGAAGCCTTTCTGGTCAGCTCCGGCCATCCGGTGCCCGCATGCTGGGCGACCAATGGCGGCGGCGCTGATTCCGCCGCCACCTGTGTCAGCTGGCACGACGCTAGCGCCTACACCCGCTGGCTGAAGAAGATTACCGGCCGCACCTACCGCCTGCCAACCGCCGCCGAGTGGGAATATGCCGCTCGCGCCGGGTCCGGCCAGCCCTATCCGGTGGCGAGCGACAGCAGCGCCGTGCAACGCGTCAGCTTGGATACGAGCGCCCGCAGCCTACCCGATGGCGTCTCCGCAACAGGCGCGCAGAACCTCAGTGTAGCGCTCGGCACGCCCAACTATTTCGGGCTCTATGACGTCAACGGCGGCGCGGCTGAGCTTACCCAGGACTGCTGGACCGCGAGCCTGAACGCGGTCTCCAGCGAGGGCATCGCGGCGGAAACCGGTGCTAGCTGTGATCGCGTGATCAAGGACGGTATGTGGTCGGAAGACACCAAGCGCGCCCGCTTCTCCGCCCGCCGCGCCGTCAGCCCCGACAAAGCCATCGCCGGGGTCGGTTTCCGTGTCGTCCGCGAGCTCGATCAGGGGCGGAACTAAACCAGCGTATAACCCGGCCTCAGCCCTGACCTTGCGTCTCGGTATGGCCGGGGACGGCGCTCTGCTCCAGGAATTCAATCATCTTGGTGGCGATGTCGGTTTCGGTGGCTTTCTCGATGCCCTCCAGGCCCGGCGACGAGTTGACCTCCATCACCACGGGGCCGCGTCGCGCCCGCAGCATATCAACGCCGCAAACGTTGAGCCCGAGGATGCGGGCTGATTTCAGCGCTGTCTCTTCCTCGGCGGAGGTGAGCACGACTTTTTCGGCCTTGCCGCCGCGATGCAGGTTGGAGCGGAAATCGCCCTTGCCGCCGGTCCGCCGCATCGACGCGACGATTTTGTCGCCGATCACGAACGCCCGGATATCCGTGCCGCCAGCTTCACGGATGAACTCCTGCACCATGATGTTGACGTTGGCCGCACTGAACGCCTCGATGATCGATTTGGCGCTGGCTTCCGTTTCCGCCAGGATCACGCCCATGCCCTGCGTGCCCTCCAGCAGCTTGATCACCACGGGCGTGCCACCGACCTCGCGGATTACCTCCTCCGACTTGCCGGGATCATGCGCGAACGCCGTCACCGGCAGGCCAATGCCATCACGCGCAAACAGCTGCAACGCCCGCAGTTTGTCGCGGCTCCGGCCAATGGCCACGCTTTCATTCAGCGGAAACACACCCTGCATCTCGAACTGGCGCAGCACCGCCAACCCGTAATGCGTGATCGACGCGCCGATGCGGGGGATCACCGCGTCATAGATCGGCAGCGTCACGCCGCCGTAGCGCAGCAGCGGCCGGTTCGACGTGATGTTCATATGCACGTGCAGCGTGTTGATCACATCAATCGTGTGACCGCGCGCCACCGCCGCCTCAACGATGCGCTTGTGCGAGTAGAGACCAGCATTGCGCGCCAGCATAACAAACCGCATTGAGGCCTCCACTGGCAGGCCCATCAAGAGCCGCCGTTGCAAGCGGCGATATTAGAGGATCGGGCAGCTATGGCCAAGCTGTTATGGCCCCGCTGTTATGGCCCCGCTAAGCCCACTTCAGCGGCCTTGCCCTCACACCTCCGCAAAACTGTGACGGTTTGGTCACCGCGTTCTGGTTGCTTTGCAGCCATGGCGGCGACGCGTTGCACCTTGCGCCGCGAATATGGTATTCGCACACAACCAGTGGTTATCCACAAGCTTTGTGGAATGGTGGAGCTTAGAACAGATGCGCATCCGGTCTACAATTTTCGTTGGGTTCGCCGCCGCGCTTGCTGTCGCGTCGCCTGTCACAGCTGGCCCAGCGCTGCTGCTCGACGCCACGGACGGGCGCGTAATCTATGCCGAAGATCAAGACCACCAGTGGCATCCGGCGTCGATCACCAAGATCATGACCGCCTATCTGACCTTCGACGCCATTAAAGCGGGCAAACTTGCACTCGACACCCGCATTGCCGCGACCGAAACGTCGGTGGCACAAGCACCGAGCAAAGTCGGATTGCCGGTTGGCGCGACGATGACGGTCGAGCTGGCGCTCAAGGCGATGATCATCAAATCGGCCAACGACACGTCGGTGATGCTGGCTGAGGCCATCGGCGGCAGCGT
>JAYSVA010000263.1:0-3502 GCA_043718785.1 Hyphomicrobiaceae bacterium | reverse complement strand
ATCTGTTCTCATGGGCGATCACCAACCGTGGCGTCGTCCAAACCATGCGGTTCGACACGGCGGACGCGTTGACCGTTGACCTGACCCGCAGCCGTGGCGTGCTCGGGTCCAACCGGCATGAGAGCAGCCTTTACGTGGCGCTTGACCCGGCGGTCGCCCGGCCCATCATTACCCTGCGGGCCCGGATTGGTGACGCCACCGCAACGGCTGATCCGACCGCCCCCGTCGCCAGCCTTGTTTCCAGCCGCTGGAGCCTGTCAAACCGGGCCGAGTCGAGCTGCGGGTTCACCGTCAACGTGCAGGGGTTCGGCCCCGGCGAAATGACCTGGGCAACGCTGCCCGGACGCGGCTTCCGGGTCACGCTCGAGCGGCAGGGACGCAAGCTGTCCGAGCAGATCCAATGGGCAGATACAAAGGGCAAATTGGCGCTCCGGTTGGAGGAAAACGCCTTAGAGCCGTTGGCGCTGAGGTTTGACTGCCATGGCTAATCCGCAGCCCCGCCTCTCGACCGCCAGCACCTGGTTTCAGGCACATGAGCAGGATGATGGCAGCTTCGCACCGCGCGTCAGTCCGCATGTGATTGTCATGATGGTGCTGTTCCTGGGCGCACTGGTCATCGGCTATGCCCTGCTGCCGGGGCGGGCGGAGCGGATCGCCATGCTGGAGCGGGATGGACAGACGATTCCGGCGCTAGCAATCCTGGAACAGAACTTCAAACAGGGCGACCGCAGTGTCACCACATTGTACCAGCTAGCAGGGTTCTACGAGACCTTCGGGCAACTGGAGAAATCCAAGGAAGTGCTGGACCTGCTGGCGGAGCAAATACCACGCGATCTCAGCGTGCAGCGGCGGCTGGCCGCGTTCTACAAGCAGACGCAGAACGAGGACGCCTATGTGCGCACCTTGCGGCTGCAGATCGAAACAAAATACGAAGAAAAAACGTGCCGCGAGCTGATTGGCATTCACCGCCGCGCGGGCCAATATCCCCAGGAACAGGCGACGCTGCAGCAATGCCGCAACAAAGGCTACCGCAAGCCGGAAGACATCGTGCGGCTGGCGGCGCTACTCGCCAGTGACGGCGATATGGCGCAATCTTCGGTGTTGCTGCGCAGCGTCGATGATCTGCGGCGACTGAAGAACGAGCGTGAGAAGCTGCAGCTATTCGACGCCTTGATTGCAACCGATCAGCCCCGGGAGGCGCTGCGCCGGGCCGCCCGCTGGCTGCGTGGCCAGCGTGATAGCAGCTTTGCCCTGACGCTGATCGAGATCCTATCGATCGACAAACGCCATGACCTTGCAATTGAGCTGGCCAAAGAAATCAGCTCACCCGGCGATAGCATCTCCCTCGCCATCGCCGAGCTGATGCTGGGACGCGGTCAGGGCGTTGCCGCCAAGTCGTACCTGCGCGGCTGGATCGAGAAAGTCCGCTTCGACAGCCCGGAAATGATCACCCGCTTCATTGTCGCAGCACTAGATGCCGAAGACCCCGAAAACGCGTTGGCGGGCGCCCGCAAGTTCGGCTTGGACGCACTCAATCAGACCGACCTGGTTGCCCTGGCAGAAGCGCTGGCCGTGGTCGGCAAACAGGCGGATTTTGATGCGGTGAAAGCCGCCATTCAACCTGAAGTGCTGGCTAACAACCCGCTACTGGGCGCAGCCGTCGCCATGCAAACGGGCGGCCGGGAAGCGACGCAGCAGCTTCTCGCCCGTGTGCAGGTTGACGAACTGGACGAGTGGCGGCTGTCCTTGTGGGCCCGGCTGATGGACAAGACAGGCCGTGGCGATGCCGCGACCGCCACACTTCAGCAGATGGGCGTGGAACCCCCAGAAATACTGCAGCAGACGACCGCATTACGCGACAAGGCGGCCGCCGCACCCGGTCGCATCATCCGTCGCGTCAAGCAGCGCGTGAAGCGCCCAGCGCGGCCGCCACGGATCCCCGGCACGATTGCGCGCGGTGCTGCCGCCACCAAGGCGGCACAGCCGCCGGCCGCGCCTGCGTCGGCCTTTACATTTCCGGGCGGCGGTTAATTAATCAGCCCCGCATAAATTGACGCAACGGAGTAGCGTCCCGGTCGCGCCTCCGCTAATATCAGCAAATGACAGATCACCCGACATCTATCGCTACAACGCCCTCGGCTGACGGCGCCTATGCGGCCTCGTTCGGCTTTCGACCGGTTCAACCTGAAACGCGCCAGGGCCTTGTTAACGAGGTGTTCTCGACGGTCGCCAGCCGCTACGACCTGATGAACGACCTGATGTCGTGTGGTCTGCACCGGCTTTGGAAGGCCGATCTGATCACCATGCTCAATCCGCCGCGCGGCCAGCAGGCGTTCCGGCTGATCGACGTTGCTGGCGGCACCGGTGATGTGGCGCTGCGCTATGCCGCGACCGGCGGCGAGGCGACCACCGCCGTGATCTGCGATATTTCGCCAGAAATGCTGGAGGTCGGACGCCGCAAGGTTGCGGATGCGCACCTCAGCCACCGCATTGAGCTGGTTGAGGGCAACGCCGAGGCGCTCAGCTTCCAGGCGAAGTCGTTCGACGCCTATACGATTGCGTTCGGCATCCGCAACGTCAGCGGCATCGACAAGGCGCTCGCCGAAGCCTATCGCGTGTTGAAGCCGGGTGGCCGCTTCTTGTGCCTTGAGTTCTCCGAGGTCACGGTGCCGATCCTCGACCGCATCTACGATTTCCACTCGTTCGAAGTCATCCCGCGGCTCGGCAAAATGGCGGCGGGCGCTGCCGATCCCTACACGTATCTGGTCGAGAGCATCCGCAAATTCCCGAAGCAGGACGCCTTTGCGGGCATGATCCGCGACGCCGGGTTCGAGCGGGTCAGCTACCGCAATCTGACCGGTGGCATCGCCGCCATCCACTCGGGATGGCGGATTTGATGGTCCGGTTCGCCGTCGCCCTGCTGGTCTGCATCAGCACGGCGCGCGCCGAACCGTTGGTTCCGTTCTCGGTAACTGGCGATACTGTCACCGCGCCGCTCGGTGGGCACCTCGGTGATCCCTCGCGAGGTGAGAAGTTGGTACGCGACCGGGAGCGTGCCAACTGCCTGATCTGCCATAGCGTTCCTGTACCGGCGGAACGCTTCCAGGGTGATCTCGGGCCGCCGTTGGCGGGCGTTGGCAGCCGTCTGACCATAGGCCAGCTGCGCCTGCGGCTGATCGACCAGACGCGGATCAACCCTGATACGATCATGCCAGCCTACTACCGCACTGACCGCCTGATCCGGGTGCCGCCGCGTTACTTGGGCAAACCGGCCTTGACGGCAGCCGAGATCGAGGATGTGCTCGTCTGGCTCGCCACGCTGAAGGAATAACCTGATGTTAGCGTCAATCACGCGTCGCACGTTCGGCACCGGCACCGCTGCGACGATTGCCGTCGTGGCAGTGCCGGGCGCGTCGCAAGCGACCCCCGAGGCGCTGGCCGCGACGCTCAAAACCATCCTCGGCAACAAGACCGCGACGACCGGACGGGTGAAGCTGGAAAT
>JAYSVA010000262.1:0-7769 GCA_043718785.1 Hyphomicrobiaceae bacterium | reverse complement strand
ACCTTGAGGTGGCCTTCCTGTTCCCCTGGGCGGTCTCGCTCATGAACCTGCCGCAGGAGGTGGCCCAGTTCTCCTTCTGGTCGATGATGTCCTTCCTGGGCGTGCTGACCGTCGGCTTTATCTACGAATGGAAGAAGGGCGCCCTGGAATGGGAGTAATCATCCCCTCGGGCTCAGCCCCCGCGCTTTCCGCCGGTCGCTCGACCGTCGAGGGCTATAGCCCCAAGCTCCACGACCCCTTCTTCGACGGCGTCTCCAACGAGCTGGCCGACAAGGGCTTCATCACGGCGGCCGCCGACGACCTGATCACCTGGGCGCGCACCGGCTCGCTGATGTGGATGACTTTCGGCCTGGCCTGCTGCGCCGTCGAGATGATGCACGCCTCGATGCCGCGCTATGATCTGGAGCGCTACGGCTTCGCGCCTCGCGCCAGTCCGCGCCAGTCCGACGTGATGATCGTCGCCGGCACGCTCTGCAACAAGATGGCTCCCGCCCTGCGCAAGGTCTACGACCAGATGCCGGAGCCGCGCTACGTCATCTCCATGGGCTCCTGCGCCAACGGCGGCGGCTACTACCACTACAGCTACGCCGTCGTCCGCGGCTGCGACCGCATCGTCCCGGTCGACGTGTATGTCCCCGGCTGCCCGCCAACGGCTGAGGCATTGCTCTACGGCATTCTGCTGCTGCAGAAAAAGATCCGGCGAACGGGAACGATTGAGCGCTAATCATCCCGTAGGGCGGAAAAGCCCTCTTGCGCCTTCCGCCGACTCTCCTCCGCACACACAATCTTTGGGTACGCGGCCTTTAAGGGAAACGTTCGCTTAATCGCTTGCTTTGCCGTCGCCCAGTCGCGGCGGAAGGCGCAAGGGGGCTTTTCCGCCCTACGATCCCCGATAAAACGCCACAGTCTGCCTGATGCCGTCCGCCAGCTTGGTCGTTGGCAACCCCGGCAGCACGTCGTCGATGTTGCTGCGGTCGATCTCGGGGATGATCGAGAGGGGCGGGCCGCTGACGGTGATCAGGGCGTCGGGCACCACCAGCTTGATGGCGGCCACCACGTCCTCGTTCGAGACGGTTTCACCGGCGTTGTTGAACACGTGGGCACCGTCTGGCGCGCGCAATAGCGCGGCCTCGTAGGCGGCAGCGACGTCATCGACGAACACCAATCCGGATCGCCCGGAATACGGGATCACATACGCCTCGCCCAGCGCCGCCGCCCGGCACGCCAGCGAGGGCCCGGCGCTGATGCCGGTTTCGCGCCCCGCTCCGTAGACGATGAACGGGCGGAAGCCGATGCTGGCGAGGCCGTGGTCGGCGAAGTAGGCGCGGGCCGAACCTTCGCAGGCGAGCTTGAAGGTGCCGTAGTGCGTGGTCGGCTTCGGAATGCTGCCGTCATCCGGGCCGTAGACCCCGGCGCTGCTGGTGTACAGCACGCGTTGGATGCCGCGCTGGCGCGCCGCCTCGAACGCATTCAGCGTGCCGATCAGGTTGATCTGCGCCCCGCGCACCGGATTGGTTTTGCAGTCCGGCGTCAGAATGCCTGCCAGATGGATGATCGCGTCGCAGTTTTTAGTGGCGTCCAGCACTGCCGCCCCATCGACGATATCGCCGAGTATCCACGGCACCTTCGCAGCGGCGGGCCCGGCAATCGCGTTCATCAGCCGCCGGTTTTCGACGATGTCGAAAACTGCAAGCTCGAATCCGCGCTTAAGCAATCGCTTGGCAATCCATGCGCCCAGGAACCCATTGCCGCCCGTCAAAAGTATGCGCATTTTTTCTGCCCTCGACTCGTTGCCTGCTCTTCACCGGGAAGAGGGCATCACTATACCGCCGCCCCACCGTTCAGTATCGCCGCCTTCCCCGTCCGCGCGGCTTCACGCACAGCCAAGGTTGCGGCCAGTGTTGCCATGCCATCGGCGGCGCTGCACAAGGGCGCGACCTCGCCACGTGCGACCTGGCAGAAGTGGGCGAGCTGCAGCACATAGGGATTGTCGCCACCCACCTTCAATGCCTCCGGCGTGATCGGTGCAAACCAGCTCTTTTCGTGCCTGTAGCTCCAGTGCGTGCAGTCCGGCAGCGAGAGTGAACCCTCCGTCCCGGAGATGAAATGCGTCTGCACCGCACGCGGCTGCGGCGGATACAACGAACTTTCGCGCACCGCCAGATCCCAGCTCCACGGTGCCGTGACCGTGTCCGACAAGCTGATCGTCACCAGCGCGCCGCTGACCATCCGCACCATCACGGCGACGGTATCCTCGACCGAGAAGCCGCGCACGCCGTTCGACGTCAGGGCCTGCAGGCTCTCGATCTCGCCGAGCAGATGCCGCACCAGATCGATCTCGTGGATCAGGTTGATCAGTACCGGCCCGCCTGCCGCTGGATCGCGCCGCCACAGCGGATCGAAATAGGCGGGCGGCTTCAGGAACGTGTAGAGGATCGTTGCCGTCGTCAGCCGTCCGAGCGCCCCCGAAGCGATCATCTCGCGCGCACGGGCAATGATCGGGTTGTGGCGCCGGTGATGCCCGACCAGCACCGGCACGTTGGCATTGCTCGCCGCGTCGGACAAACTCTGCGCATCGGCAACCGTCACGGTAATCGGCTTCTCCACCAGCACCGGGATTTTGGCCGCGATAAAGTCCAGCGCATGGCCCAAATGCAGGGCGTTGGGTGTGGCGATGATACCCGCGTCACAAAGTTTCGCGGCAATCAAACTGGCATGCTCCGGAAACCACGGCACACCGAACGACGCCGCCATCGCCTTACCCGCGTCAGTCGGATCGACGATGGCGGCGAGCTTGGCCACATCACTTTTGGTGATGGTTTCAATATGGGTGCGTCCGATCACGCCAGCGCCAACCACCGCGATTGCTAGTTTCGTTGTAGCTTTCGTCATGGCTGCTCCTCGCCCGAAACTCCGGCCTCATGCATCAGCCGATTGGCATTCCGCGTCAACTGTGCTTTCAAACTCCAGCAATCGGGAGACACGACGTGAACGCAATCCAAGACGGCGCAACGCGGCTGAGTATCATCGTCGGCGACCCCATCGCCCAGGTCAAAGCCCCGCACACGCTGACCGCGAAATTCGCCGCCGCCGGACACAACGGCATTCTGGTGCCCGTTCACGTCGCACCGAAAGATCTGGCCGCACTGATCACCAACATGTCGCTGGCGCAAAACCTCGACAGCATCGTCGTCACAGTGCCGCACAAGTTCGCGTGCTTCGGACTGTGCCAATCAGCCACCGAGCGCGCGACGTTTCTTGGTGCCGTCAACCTGATGCGGCGCAACGCTGACGGCAGCTGGCACGGCGAGATGAGCGACGGCCCTGGATTCGTCGGTGCGGTCCGCGCGCATGGCGGCGAGCCTAAAGGCCGGCGCGTGCTGCTGATCGGCGCTGGCGGCGCAGGTTCGGCCATCGCCCTTGCTATGGTCGAAGCAGGCGTGCGCGAACTCGCCATCCACGACGCCGATAACCAACGCCGCGATGCGCTGATCGCCAAACTCCACACCCGCAAGGGAGCCAACGTCGTCATCGGCTCCACCGATCCAACCGGCTTCGACATCATCGCCAACGCCACCCCCGCAGGCATGAGCGCGGGCGATTCCTACCCGGTCGATGTGACGAAGCTAACGCCTGCCATGTTTGTCGGCTGCGTCATCACCTCGCCGCCAGCGTCGCCGATGATCGAAGCTGCCCGCAAAGTCGGCTGCAAAACGTCCGTCGGTCTCGATATGGTCAAAGCTCAACTCGACATCATGGTCGAGTTCCTGGTGCCAAAGTCGGGTGCCAAATCATGATCCGGCAGCTGGCAGATATTCCCGACAACTCAACTTACGACCTAATCGTTGCTGGCGCGGGCGGTGCGGGCTTAGCGGCAGCGCTGTTTGCGGCGATTGAGGGCAAGAAAGTCCTCGTCGTCGAGCGTATGGACGTGCTCGGCGGCACCACCGCACTGTCCGCCGCCACCTGCTGGCTGCCGAACTCGCACCACGCCAGCGCGTCCGCCGATGGTCAGGCCGACAGCCCGGCCAAGGTGGCGAAGTTCCTCGATGGTGTGGTCGGCAACCGTTCGTCGGCCAGCATGCGTCGAGCTTTCATCGACAGCGCTCCGGCCGCCGTGACGGCACTTGAGACCAACTCCGACGTCAAGTTCCGGCCTTACGCGACGCACCCGGACTACCAGCAGGAGGCAGATGGCGCGACGATGCGAGGTCGTGCGCTAGAGCCCGTGCCGTTCGATGGCCGCCAGCTTGGGGCGACGCTGGACAAGATCCGCCGCCCGATCCCGGAATTTACGCTATTCGGCGGCATGATGGTGGACCGCACAGATATCGGCCACTTGCTCAAGTTGAAAACCAGCTGGCCATCGTTTAAGCATGCGGCGGGCGTGATCGGCCACTTCGCCAATGACCGCATCAAAGGCCGGACCCGCGGCACCCGTCTGGTCATGGGCAATGCCCTTGTCGGTCGCCTGCTGTTCTCGCTGGAGAAGCGCGGCGTCGAAATTGTCCTCGAAACCTCGATCACCGACTTCGCTACGGATCAGGGCGGCATCACCGGCGTCAGCTTGGCCAGCAACGGCATCTCGCGCACGCTGAAGACCAAGCTCGGGGTTGTATCGGCGGCGGGCGGCTTCAACCGTCACCCGACACGCCGGGCGGAGTTGTTGCACGCGCCGACGCCCGCCGTCAGCCCGTCCGCCCCCGGCCATACCGGCGAGATCCAGGATATGGCGCTGAAGCTCGGCGCGCGCTTCGGCGAGGGCGGACTCGATCATGCATTCTGGGCCCCCGTCTCGACACGCGCTAGACCCGACGGCACGACCGCCGTATTCCCGCATTTCGTCATGGACCGGAGCAAGCCCGGCACCGTTTGCGTCAATCAGCAGGGCCGCCGCTTCGTCAACGAGTCGACCTCGTACCACCTGTTCGCGCGCGCGATGTTCGAGGCGCACAAGACCGAACCAACGATCCCGTGCTTCATCATCACTGATGCTGTGGGCCTGACGAAATACGGTCTCGGCATGGTGCGGATGGGGACCGGCAACCTCAAACCGTTCATTGACGACGGCTATCTGGTGGAGGGCCGCACCGTCGCCGATCTCGCCACCAAGCTGAAGATCAATGCGGCCACGCTTGAGGCGACCATCGCCAATATGAACCGCTACGCCGAAACCGGCGACGACCCGGAGTTCAAGCGTGGCGAGACCGCCTATCATCGCATCAACGGTGACGCGACGCACATCGGTGCCAACCCCAACCTCGGGCCGATCACGACGGGGCCATTCTATGCCGTGCGATTGGTACCGGGCGACATCGGCGCATCGACGGGCCTCGTGACGGATGAGTGGGCGCAGGTGCTGGGTGCGGACAACCAGCCAATCGGCCGTCTGTACGCTATCGGCAACGAAATGCAGTCGATCATGGGCGGCACGTACCCCGGTCCCGGCATCACCATCGGCCCGGGCCTGACGTTCGCCTACCGCGCCGTGCAGCATGCTGTCGGCAAAACCACCGCCGCGACCAAGGCTGCGTGACATGAGCGGCGCGGAACCTCTCACCTGTGACCTCCTCGTCATCGGCTCGGGTGCTGCTGGCCTGTCAGCGGCAGTGACGGCGGCGCATCTGGGGCTGGATGTCATCGTCATCGAAAAGGAGGCCCAGCTCGGCGGCACCAGCGCGTGGTCCGGCGGCTGGCTATGGATCCCGCGCAATCCGCTGGCCCGGGCGGCAGGCATCACCGAAGACATCGAGGCGCCGCGCACCTATCTGCAGCACGAGCTCGGCCCGCACTATAACGCCGCGATGGTTGACCGCTTTCTGGTTGAGGGGCCGCGGATGGTGGAATTCTTTGCCACCCAGACCAGCCTGAAGTTCGTTGACGGCAATGCCATGCCAGACTTCCACGATAAGTCGCCCAGCGCCGGAACGGGCGGACGTTCGGTGTGCGCCGCGCCGTTCGATGGCCGCCGCCTCGGTGCGCGCCTCAATGATCTGCGCCCACCACTGGCCGAAATCTCGCCATGGGGCATGGGCATTGCCTCGGGTGCCGACCTGCGCCATTTCATCAACGCAACCCGCACCTGGGCGTCGTTTAAGCACGTCGTGGGCCGCACACTGCGGCACTGGCGCGACCTAGCCACCAACGGGCGCGGCCTGCATCTGGTCAACGGCAATGCGCTTGTCGCTGGCCTGCTGAAATCCGCCGATGATCTGGGCGTGCGGATCATGACCGGCACGCCAGCTAAGGGCCTACTGCGGGACGGCGAGGCAGTGGTAGGCGCGACCGTCGAACGCGATGGCCAACCTAATGAAATCCACAGCAAGCGCGGGGTTGTACTGGCCTGCGGCGGCTTCCCGCACGATGTCACCCGCAAGGCCGCGCTGCTACTCCACGCCCCCACCGGCAACGAGCACTGGTCGGCTGCCCCCACAACCAACACCGGTGATGGCCTGCGGCTCGGCGAAGGCGCTGGCGGCCAAGTCCGCACTGATCTAGCTGGGGCCGCCGCGCTCTGTCCCGTCTCGCTGGTGCCGAAGCCGGATGGTTCGTTCGCGCATTTCCCGCACCTGATCGAGCGCGCCAAACCCGGCCTGATTGCGGTGCTGCCGGATGGCCGCCGCTTCACCAACGAAGCTGACAGCTATCAGGATATGACGCGTGGCCTACTCGCCGCGACAGCTGCAGGCACAGCGCCGGAGGCCTGGCTGATCGTCGATCACCGCTTTATCCGCCGCTATGGGCTTGGCCGGGTCCGCCCGCGTCCGTTTCCAATGCAGCCTTGGATCGCTAACGGCTATCTGAAACGCGGGCGCACGCTGGCTGAACTGGCCGCCGTTACTGGCATAGATGCCACGGGCCTTGGCCAGACACTAAGCGCCTACAACGCCTTTGCCCAACTTGGCCGCGACCCGGAATTCCACCGGGGGGAGAGCGCTTACAATAAAATCCAGGGCGAACCACTGCACACGCCCAACCCTTGCGTTGCCCCCATCACGGACGCGCCGTTCTATGCCGTGCGGATCGTGCCCGGCAGCCTTGGCACGTTCGCTGGCCTCAAAACGGACGACCGCGCCCGCGTCCTTGATGGCCAGAACCAGCCAATCGGCGGCCTCTATGCCGTCGGTAACGATATGTCGAGCATGATGGGCGGACATTACCCAGCGGGCGGAATTACCCTCGGCCCCGGCATGACTTTCGGTTATGTTGCGGCTCATCATGCTGCCAACGTGCCGCTCGACAACAACCGCACGACGAATTCCTAACACCCCTATTTGTTGCGTAACCGAGTCCTGACCATGCCCCACCCAGCATTTTCGCTCGCCTACCTGACAGCGCCGGATTTGAGCCCGCCGGACATGCTGCGCGCGGCCCAGCTTGCAGGCTACCAGTATGTCGGCATCCGGTTGCTGCCAGCGACCCCCGGTGGTCCGGTTTGGGAGTTGATGGATGACCCAGCGTTGCAATCCGAAACCCGCGCCGCCATAAAGGAAACCGGCGTCAAAATCTACGACATCGAGATCATTCGGATCGGTGCGAACTTCCACCCGAAAGGCCACAAGCGGTTCCTCGAGACCTGCGCCAGCCTGGGTGCCGCCGCCATCCTGATTGCTGGCGACGACCCCGACGAAGAACGAATGACTGCCAACTATGCGGCGTTCTGCGAGGTGGCCGCGCCGTACAAGCTAACAGCTGACATCGAATTCATGCCGTGGACCGAGATCAAAAACGTCTCTCAGGCGACGCGGATCGCGGTCAACTCCGGCCAG
>JAYSVA010000261.1:0-7772 GCA_043718785.1 Hyphomicrobiaceae bacterium | reverse complement strand
ACCCGCTGACTGGCGGGCATAAGCTCGAGCATGGCGGCCACACGTACTGGCACTGGAGCCTGAAGTGGTGAGCGCCACCACCGGCCCCAATCCCGAGCTTGCTGACATGACCCGGCGGTTCTGGATCGCGCTGGCGTTGACATTGCCGATCATCGCCATTGAGTTGGGCGAGCATGTGACAGCAGGATGGCTGTTGACCGATCATCGAACCGCGGTTTGGCTGCAGCTAGCACTTGCAACGCCGGTGGTGCTGTGGGCCGGATGGCCATTTTTCCAGCGCGCCTGGGCGTCGTTGCAAACGCCCAACTCCGCGTTTGTACAACGCTCCCTGCAAATTGTACGATGGGACGCCTGTTCTCTCCCAACGCTTCGAAATTTGGTGGGCGGTGCAGGGATTGAACCTGCGACCCCACCCGTGTGAAGTGCTTTTTTCGCGTATTCTGGGCTTTCCGCAAGTTTTCGGGACATTCATAACCCCATGAAAATGCTAGGTTTGAGCTGTTTTGGTTTGCCGGAAGATTCCGCAGGTTGCTAACTCGGTGCTTCCCATGTGCTTCCCAGCTCAATTGGGACAGCAACTGAAAGGCGACCGATGAAACACAAGGCCAAGCCACCCGAAAAAGCCAAGTTGACCAATAAATTCGTCAGCGCCCTAACGGATACTGGCGTAGATCGCTTCATCTGGGACACGGACTTGACCGGGTTTGGCTTGCGTGTGCGGAAAGGCGGATCGAAAACGTTCATCGCCCAGTATCGGACCGGCGGCGGACGGACCGGAGTAAATCGCCGCTTCACGATTGGTCGTCACGGCGTACTGACAGCCGATCAAGCCCGGCTTCAAGCGAAGAAGGTCTTGGCATCAGCCACCCAGGGCCTCGATCCGGCGGAAGTTCGGTTGGCCAAGCGGCGGGAAATGACCATCGCCGAAATGATCGAGCAATACGCCGAGAAGGGAACCGACCATCTGAAAGAGCGTTCGCGTCGTGCCATCGTCGCGGATTTACGCAATCATGTCGTGCCCTTGCTCGGCAGTAAGCGGATTTCCTCGGTGCGGGCGGCGGACATTGAACAGTTCATCCGGGATGTGCGCGATGGCAAAAGTGCAAAGGACCTAAAACCTCGCCACCGCGTCCGCGTGATCGTCAAAGGCGGACCGGGTGCCGCTTCAAAAGCCATTCGTTGCCTGTCCGCCGTGTTCACGTTCGCGCTTCGCCAAGAATGGCTGGTGGTGAACCCTTGTTCGCTGGTTCGCAAGCCTGCGGATGGCAAACGGACCCGCTATTTGTCGCTGGGCGAGATTAAGCGGCTGGGTGAGGCTTTCGACGCGCTGCTCAAGGAAGGGGCCAATCCCAAAGCGATTGCCATCATGCGCCTGTGGGCGCTGACCGGGTGCCGCCGTAACGAGATTATCCAGCTGACGTGGCAGGAAGTCGATTTCGAGCATGGTTGCCTGCGCCTTGATGACAGCAAAACCGGGCGCTCCGTACGCCCGTTGGCGTTGGCTGCAATCACGGTGCTGAAATCTGTGCGCCGGGAACCGGACTCACGCTATGTCTTTCCGTCCGCAACCGGCAACTCGTTCTTTCAAGGGACGCACCCGATCTGGGAGAAGGCCGTTGCGAAGGCCGAACTGCCGGGTGTGACGCCACACACTTTGCGCCACACCATCGGTTCCGCCTCAGTCTCGACGGGCGAAACCTTGGCCATGACGGGCGCTTTGCTCGGCCATGTCACCCCGCAAGCCACCAGCATTTATGCCCACATGCAACAGGACCCGGCCCGCCGTGCCGCTGAACGCGTCGTCTCGCCTATTGCTTTGGCGCTGGGCATGCACGGAGGCGCTGAAATCATCGACCTGAATTCGCGGCGGAAGTGGTCTTGATGGATTACTTGGAAAAGTATATATTCAACGTATCTACTTCGAGGTGTGCCATGACCCAAGCCAAGCTCTTCACCAACGGCGGCAGCCAAGCCGTGCGGCTTCCCGCCGAGTTCCGTTTCGACGGCGACACGGTGAACGTCCGCCGCGATGCGCTAACCGGCGATGTCGTGATCTCGAAGCCGCATCAATCCTGGGACGATTATTTCGCCTGGGTGGCCACGCTCGACTTGCCCGCTGACTTCCTGGCCGAACGCGACCAACCGGCGGACGACTTCCGCGACCCATTCGCGCCGAAGAAGCGCGCGAAACCGGCCAAGGTGTAAGGCGATGGCCGATTTCCTGCTGGATACCAACACCGCGTCGCAACTGATGCGCGCCGAGCGAAAAACGGTTGCGGCGATGCGTCGGTCGGGCGCTACAGCCATCGGCATTTCAGCCGTCACCCAATCCGAACTGCTGTTCGGTGCTCGCCTTCGCGATGACAAGCCCGCCGTGATGGCTGCCGTCCGCGCCTTCCTCGCCCGCGTCACCGTTCACGTCTGGGACGAAAACGCTGCCGAACACTCAGCTAAGATTTGGGCCCACATCCGCGCCCCCGCCAAAGCCCAGGGCCGCAGCGCCGGTGTTTTCGACACCATGATCGCCGCTCACGCCCTAGCGCTGGGTGCAACGCTGGTGACCGGCGACAAGGCCATTGGAAACCTCGGTATTGCCGGGCTGGTGGTGGTGGATTGGGGGGCTTGAAGCGGTGTAATTGGTCAGCGCATCGCTGACCAATTATGCAACCGTCTTCGGTGTGATCTCTCCCAGGATAGCTTCGGCTTGCTTGATGACGGTCTGCACGGCGGCGTCTTGCAGGTCGGGCGGATAGCCGTATTTGCGGAGGATCTTCTTCACCAGGGTCCGCATGCGGGCGCGGGCGTTTTCGCGGTGGTGCCAGTCGACAGTGACGTTGGTTCGCAGGGCGTTGACCAGCTCGGTGGCGATCACCCGCAGTTGCATGTCGCCCATGGCCAGTGCCACGTCGCCGTGGTCAACCAGGGCGTCATAGAACGCCAGTTCCTCGGCGCTGAAGCCTTCCGCCTCGCCACGTTTGGCAGATGCGCTGATGTCCTGAGCGAGCTTGATCAGCTCTTGGATCACTTCCACGGTCGACAGGGCGTTGGCGTGGTAGCGGGCGACGGCGGCGTCAAGGCGTTCGGAAAACTTCCGCGTCTCGACGACGTTGGACCGTGAGCGGCTCTTGATCTCGCCGTTCAGCAGCTTGCGCAGTGCTTCAAGGGCGAGGTTCTTGCGCTCCATCTGCTGCACTTCGGCGAGGAATTCATCCGACAGCACAGATAGGTTTGGATGCGTCATGCCAGCGGCGGCGAGGATGTCGACGATTTCGGCGTTGGCGATGGCCTGATTGATCAACTGGCCGACTGCGAAGGACCGTTGATTGTCTGACAGTTTGCCCTTGCCGGTGGTCTTGACCAGCGCGGCGCGGACGGCTTGGAAGTAGCCGACTTCATCGCGGATGCGGCGGGCGTCGTCGCTGGCGGATGCCAGGGCATAGGCTTTGGTCAGCACCAGCACCGCGTCCTGATAGCCGTTCAACGCCCGCTTCTTGTCGGCATCGCCGCTGGATCGGTCAGCTTGTTCCTTCTGCCACTTCAACACCCATTCGATGCCGTCGGCGAGGGCGGCCAGCCGCTCGCGGGCAGTGCCGGTGACGCCCTTCGAATAGTCGAGGCCGTGGAAGATCGCCCTCACGATCTCGTATTTCTCCAGCATCACCGCGACGGCTTGTTCTTCGTCGATGCCGGTTTCTTCGCGGTCGGTGTCCGTGTACTGGCTCAAGGCCTTCTTGAGGTTCTGGCCGATGCCGATGTAGTCGACGACAAGGCCGCCGTTCTTCTCCTTGAACACGCGATTGACGCGCGCAATCGCCTGCATCAGGCCATGGCCGCGCATCGGCTTGTCGACGTACATTGTGTGCATGCACGGCGCATCGAAGCCGGTCAGCCACATGTCGCGGACCAGAACCAGCTTCAGTTCGTCGTCCGCATCGCGGGCGCGGTTGGCGAGCGTATCGCGGTCTTTCTTGCTCAGCAGATGACGCTGGAAATCCGGGCCATCGGCGGAACTGCCGGTCATCACGATCTTGATTGCGCCCTTGTCGAGGTCGTCCGAGTGCCAAGCCGGGCGCAAGGCGATGATGTGCTTGTACAGGTCGACACAGATTTGGCGGCTCATGCACACGGCCATCGCCTTGCCGCCTGCCATCCCGTCAATGCGGGCTTCAAGGTGATCGACCAAGTCCTTGGCGATCAGCGACAGCCGCTTGTCGGAGCCGACCAGCCGCTCAACGGCGCTCCACTTGGCCTTCTGCTGCTCTTGCAGGGACAGTTCGTCATCTTCGACCATCGCTTGCACCGCGTCATCGATGACAGGCTTTTCGTCTTCGGCCAGCACGATGCGGGCGAGGCGGCTTTCGTAGAACAGCGGCACGGTGGCGTTGTCGGCGACGGCGCGGCTGATGTCGTAGGTGTCGATGTAGTCGCCGAAGATCGCGGGCGTGTTGACGTCGTCGGCTTCGATAGGCGTTCCGGTGAAGCCGATGAATGAGGCGTTCGGAAGGGCTTCGCGGATGTGGTGGGCGTAGCCGTAGCGCCGCGCGCCCGTTTCGCGGTTCAGCTTCGCGTCGAAGCCGTACTGGCTGCGGTGGGCTTCGTCGGCGATGACGATGACGTTGCGGCGGGTGGTCAGCGGCGGCAACTGCTCTTCGCTGCCAGCTGACGGCATGAACTTCTGGACGGTGGTGAAGATGACGCCACCGGATGCGCGGGTCAGCCGCCGCCGCAGGTCGTCACGGTCGGTGGCCTGTTCGGGGGTCTGGCGCAACAGGTCTTTGCAGGTGCTGAACGTGCCGAACAGCTGGTCGTCGAGATCGTTGCGGTCGGTCAGGATGATCAGCGTCGGGTTGGCCAGCTCTGGGCTGCGCACGGCGAGGCCGCCGAAGAACGCCATCAGCAGGCTTTTGCCCGAGCCCTGCGTGTGCCAGATCACGCCGATTTTGCGGTCGCCGTTTGGGCGTGTGGCGGCGATTGCCTGGGCCAGTGCTTTACGCCCGCCATGCAACTGGTGATAGCCGGCGATGATCTTAAACGGGCCTTTGCCCTTGTCGCCGAACACGGTGAAGTCGCGGATCAGCGCCAGAAAGATCGCTCTTGTGAACACGCCCTGGATCAGCGTTTCGAACTCGCGGGGGCCGTGCGGTGTGAAGTCGTCAGCAAAGCCCGTCACAGTTCGCCACGGCATGAAGCGTTCGCGGTCGGCGGTCAGCGAGCCGACGCGGGCGAACAGGCCGTCGGAGATCACCAGCACGGCGTTGGTGCGGAACAGGCTGGGGATTTCGGCCTTGTAGGTCTCGAACTGCTTGTAGGCGCTTTCCAGCGTGGTTTTTTCGTCCGCCGCGTTCTTCAGCTCAATCACGCCGAGCGGCAGGCCGTTGACGAACACCACCACGTCAGGCCGCTTGTCGTGGCGGTTCTCGATCACGGTGAACTGGTTGACGGCCAGCCAGTCGTTGGCGGTCACGTCATCGAACGCGATCAGCCGCACCTTGTCGCCCCGGATCACGCCGTCGTCGCCTGAAAACTCGACGTCGACGCCCTCGGCGATCATCCGGTGCAGGCGGCGGTTCTCCTCCACCAGCGACGGCGTTTCCTCAGCGAACACTTGGGCAATGGCCGCTGCACGGACGTCGGCGGGAATGTGCGGGTTCAGCCGGTCAACCGCCGCCTCCAACCGCGCCCGCAGGATCACGTCACCGTAGTTCTGCCGTTCGGACAGGCGGGCATCCGGTGCAATATCCGGCCCCTTCGCCGTGGCATAGCCGAGGCCTGCCAGGATATCGAGCGTCGCATCCTCAACATCGGCCTCCTTGAAGCCGGGCGAGTTGTAAGTGGACGGCGGCTGGGTGTAGTTCATTCGGCAGCCTTCTTCTTGCGTGGCTTGGCTGGCTTCTTGGCCGCTGGCTTTGGCAGCGCCTTGGCCGACGCTTCCAGCTGCTCCAGATCGAACAGCGCTTCCTGTTCCGATGCCTCGAATTCGGCGGCGCGGCGGGCCGTGGCGAACTGATCGTAGCGCTGATGGGCGACCTGTTCCATCCGGTCGTGCGAGACCTTGCCGGGGCCCGTTAGCACGGCGCGCTCGTTGAACACCAGGAAGCGGTCCGTCTGCGCCACCCAGTCGGCCATGGTGGTGGATTGGCGGTTCTTCGCGCGCAGTTCGGCGAAGTCGAGGAACCCGGTCGTCAGCCGGTTCAGCGTGTCGATTTCGTCGGCGTCGAGGTAGTTCTTGGAGATCGTGACGTCGCCCTTGCGCACGCGCTCCCCCTTCCACGCGGTCAGCGCCATGTTCGGCTTGGCGGCGTCGGCACGGGCAACGATCAGCTCGGCGGCGGTCTTGCCCGTGGCGGCAAACACCATCTTGTTCTGGATCGTCTTGAAGAACAGCGTCGCCGACGCCGTCTTGGCGTTGTAGTCGGCAGCGGTCAGCGCAAACAGGTCGCGTACCTTCTGATAGAACCGCTTCTCTGACGCGCGGATATCGCGGATGCGTTCAAGCAGTTCGTCGAAGTGGTCGAGCCCGCCCGGCTCCTTCAGGCGCTCGTCATCCATGACGAAGCCTTTGATCAGGTATTCGTTGAGCGTGGTCGTTGCCCAGCGGCGGAACTGCGTGCCGCGTTCCGACCGCACGCGGTAGCCGACGGCGAGAATGAGCTGCAGGTTGAACAGCTTAATGGTCCGCTTAACTTCGCGATTATTCTCTATGCGAACTGTCAAGGATTCCTTGACAGTTGGCCCTTCTGACAATTCGTCAGCGGAGAATATTTCCCGGGTGTGGAGGCTAATGTTCTGCTTCGTCGTGTCAAACAACGCGGCGATTTCCGCCTGTGTCATCCAGACGGAGCCATCCTCAACCCGCAGCTGGAACGCGTCCCGCCCGTCCTCGGTGCGATAGAGGATTAATTCTCCCTGGCCATGCGCGTTGTCGTCGTCGGTGGGGTCAGTCATGGGGCGCTCCCGGCACGGATCAACCGTCGCTCGGGCAATGCCTGGACACTCAGGGCCACGCGGGGCCAATTGTTGAGCGGTTGGCTCTGATCACCACCTGCTGTGCCCGCGCACGGGGAATGGGCCAAGCGCCAGCGCGGCCCATTTCCTCCCTTCCCGTCATGGCCGTGTAGACGGCCATCCACGACAAGCCTCAACAAGCGCGGTGTCGACGCGGCATGACGACGTGGCAACGCGCCGTTTTCGCCTCCACACCATGCTTGCGGCCCGTTGTCGTGGATGGCCGCCTGCGCGGCCATGACGAGAAGGGGAAGGGTGTTTGGAGTGTCACTCATGTGGCCGCCTCCACCAGTTTCTCGGCAGCTTTGAACCGGATTTCGCCGGACATCAGTTTGGGCAGCAGGTCGCGCGTCGCGGCACGTTCTTCTCCCTCTCCCCGTTTTGACGGGGAGAGGGTCGGGGTGAGGGGCGGCAGCGGGCTCAGTCCCAAACACGGCGGCAGTCTGCTTGACGCGAGCGCGTGCCGGTGGCCGCCCCTCACCCTAACCCTCTCCCCGTAAGGGGACGGGGAGAGGGAACGCTGGCATCGGGCGGCGGTGCTCATATCGCCGCCTCCACCAGTTTCTCGGCGTCGCGCAGTCGGATTTCGCCGGACATCAGTTTGGGCAGCAACAGGTCGCGCGTGGCGGCGAGGGTGGTGGATTCTAGATCGTTGTGAACCGTCCGCCGGATGAGTGGCTCAACAACCTCGCCCAGAAGTGCCAACGTGGTCGTCGAGGGACACGCGACTCTCGCCGCGTGCAGATGGGCGCGTTGGATATGACCCA
>JAYSVA010000027.1:0-11075 GCA_043718785.1 Hyphomicrobiaceae bacterium | reverse complement strand
GAAGCGCTGTTCCACAGGTTGTTTTTTAACGATGACACCTATGATTTGTCACGCGTGGGCCGTATGAAATTCAACCGCCGGGTGGGGCGCGATGAAATTGTGGGCCCGATGGTTTTGACGCACGAAGACATTCTTGATACGGTCAAGATCATTCTTGATCTGCGTAATGGCCGCGGTCAGGTTGACGACATTGACCACTTAGGCAATCGTCGTGTGCGTAGCGTCGGCGAATTGGCTGAGAACCAGTTCCGCAGCGGACTGGCCCGTGTTGAACGTGCAGTGAAAGAGCGTCTCGGTCAGGCCGAGAGCGAAAACCTTATGCCGCACGATTTGATCAATGCGAAGCCGATTTCGGCTGCGATCAAAGAGTTTTTCGGATCCAGCCAGTTGTCTCAGTTCATGGATCAAACTAATCCGTTATCTGAGATCACGCACAAGCGCCGCGTCTCGGCGCTCGGCCCAGGCGGTTTGACACGGGAGCGAGCCGGTTTTGAAGTTCGCGACGTGCATCCGACCCACTACGGTCGCGTGTGCCCGATTGAAACGCCGGAAGGCCCGAACATCGGTCTGATCAACTCGCTGGCGACCTTCGCTCGGGTCAACAAGTATGGCTTCATTGAAAGCCCGTACCGCAAGGTCGTGGACCTGAAGGTCACGGACGAGGTCGAGTACCTGTCGGCGATGCAGGAAATGCGTCACCACGTGGCGCAGGCCAACGTCGCCGTAGACGCCAAGGGCAAGCTCAGCGATGAAGTGGCCACCGTCCGCTATCAGGGCGACGTGCTGCAGGTGCCGGTTGATAAGGTCGACTACATCGACGTGTCGCCGAAACAGCTGGTGTCAGTCGCGGCAGCGTTGATCCCGTTCCTCGAGAACGACGACGCCAACCGCGCGCTGATGGGCTCGAACATGCAGCGGCAGGCCGTGCCGTTGATCCGTGCTGAGGCGCCGCTGGTCGGCACCGGCATTGAAGAAGTCGTGGCCCGTGACTCGGGCGCGGCGATTGCGGCACGCCGTACCGGCATCGTCGATCAGGTTGACGCAACTCGTATCGTCATCCGCGCGACGGAAGAAACCGATCCGTCGAAGCCGGGCGTCGATATCTACCGTCTACGCAAGTTCCAGCGCTCGAACCAAAACACCTGCATCAACCAGCGGCCGCTGGTGAACGTCGGTGAGATGGTGCGCGCTGGTGACATCGTCGCCGACGGTCCGTCGACCGATCTCGGCGATCTCGCGCTCGGCAAAAACGTGCTCGTCGCGTTCATGCCGTGGATGGGCTACAACTTCGAAGACAGTATCTTGATGTCGGAGCGGGTGGTGTCGGAAGACATCTTCACCTCGATCCACATCGAAGAATTCGAAGCGATGGCCCGCGATACGAAGCTCGGACCTGAGGAAGTGACGCGCGATATTCCGAACGTCTCGGAAGAAGCGCTGAAGAACCTCGACGAAGCCGGCATCGTCTACATCGGCGCCGAAGTGAACCCGGGCGACATCCTCGTCGGCAAGATCACACCAAAGGGCGAAAGCCCAATGACGCCGGAAGAAAAGCTGCTTCGCGCGATCTTCGGTGAAAAGGCTTCGGACGTGCGCGACACCTCGCTGCGCCTGCCGCCGGGCGTCACCGGCACAGTTGTGGAAGTGCGCGTGTTCAACCGTCATGGCGTCGAAAAAGACGAACGTGCGATGTCGATCGAGCGTGAAGAGATCGAACGCCTCGCCAAAGACCGTGACGACGAGCTGCAGATCCTCGACCGTAACGTTTACGGCCGCGTGAAAGACAGCCTCGCCGACAAGGAAGTGACGAAGTGGCCAAAGGGCGCCAAGAAGGGCACCCACGCGACGCTCGAAATTTTGGACGATATCCCGCGCAGCCAGTGGTGGGAAATCGGTCTGAAGGACGACAAAGCGCAGGCCGACCTCGAAGCGATCCAGAAGCAATACGACGACGCCAAGAAGAGCCTGGAGCGGCGCTTTGTGGACAAGGTCGACAAACTGCAGCGTGGCGATGAACTGCCACCGGGCGTGATGAAGCGCGTGAAGGTGTTCGTTGCCGTCAAGCGCAAGATCCAGCCCGGCGATAAGATGGCCGGACGCCATGGCAACAAGGGCGTCGTGTCAATGATCGTGCCGTGCGAGGACATGCCGTTCCTCGAAGACGGTACGCACGTGGACGTGGTGTTGAACCCGCTCGGCGTGCCAAGCCGCATGAACGTCGGGCAGATCCTCGAAACGCATATGGGTTGGGCGTGCCGTGGTCTGGGCGTCGCCATCGACAAGGCGCTTCAGGAATGGCACGAAAACAACGACGCTAAGTCGTTGAAGGCGACGCTGTTCTCGATCTATGGCGACCAGGACGGCATCTCGAAGCTGAAGGACACCGACGCGGTGGCCTTGGGCGAGAAGCTGGTCAAGGGCGTGCCGATCTCGACACCAGTGTTTGATGGTGCGCGGGAAGGCGACATCGTCGAGATGTTGAAGCTCGCGGGCTTCGACACTTCGGGTCAGGTGCAGCTGTATGATGGCCGTACTGGCGAGCCGTTCGACCGTAAGGTGACGGTCGGCTACAAGTACGTGCTGAAGCTGCACCACTTGGTCGATGACAAGATCCACGCCCGTTCGATCGGTCCATACTCGCTCGTCACGCAGCAGCCGTTGGGTGGTAAAGCCCAATTCGGCGGCCAGCGCTTCGGGGAAATGGAAGTCTGGGCCCTCGAAGCTTACGGCGCCGCCTACACGCTGCAGGAAATGCTGACCGTGAAGTCGGATGACGTCGCCGGTCGTACCAAGGTGTACGAAGCCATCGTCCGTGGTGACGATGCCTTCGAAGCCGGTATCCCGGAAAGTTTCAACGTGCTCGTCAAGGAAATGCGCGCGCTGGGCTTGAACGTCGATCTGTCGAACTCGAAGGCGCCGCCACTGCAACCGCCCGCGGATGTCGGCATGCCTGATTTGCCGAAGCTGCCGAAGTCGGAAGCTGCCGAGTGAGCTAGATGAAAGAGACCAACGTGCCGATCACGTGACCTAACCAGTGCCGATCTACCGCCCCTCGCCCTGATTGTCAGGGCGGGGGGAACCCTTTTGTACCAAGCTTCGAGCGCCATTCGCTCAGCTTGAATGTTTCTCAGCCGCCAGGAGAGAGCCGATGAACGAAATTACCAACCTTTTCAAAACCCAGGCGCCAGCACCAACCTTCGACCAGATCAAGATCTCAATCGCCAGCCCGGATGACATCCTGTCGTGGTCGTTTGGTGAAATCAAAAAGCCCGAAACCATCAACTATCGCACGTTCAAGCCGGAGCGTGACGGGCTGTTCTGCGCCCGCATCTTCGGACCGATCAAGGACTACGAATGCTTGTGCGGCAAGTACAAGCGGATGAAGTACAAAGGCCTGATCTGCGAAAAGTGCGGTGTCGAAGTCACGCTCGCTAAGGTCCGCCGTGAGCGCATGGGCCACATCGAGCTGGCGGCACCCGTTGCGCACATCTGGTTCCTGAAGTCGCTGCCAAGCCGCATCGGTTTGCTGCTCGACATGACGCTGAAAGATCTCGAGCGCGTTCTCTACTTCGAGAACTACATCGTGCTTGAGCCGGGTGTGTCGCCGTTCAAGGAGCGCCAGCTGCTCTCGGAAGAGCAATACAATCAGGCGCTCGAAGAGCATGGCCAGGACAGTTTCACAGCTGGCATTGGCGCTGAAGCGATCCGTGAAATCCTGACCGGCATGGATCTGGCGACGATCCGCGATGAACTGCGCCAGGAAATCGCTGAATCGACCACAGAACTCAAGCCGAAGAAGCTCGGCAAGCGCCTGAAGGTGATCGAAGCGTTCCTTGAGTCCGGCAACCGTCCGGAATGGATGATCCTGACCCAGGTGCCGGTGATCCCGCCGGAACTGCGCCCGCTGGTGCCGCTTGATGGTGGCCGCTTCGCGACGTCGGATCTCAACGACCTCTACCGCCGCGTCATCAACCGCAACAACCGCCTCAAGCGGCTGATGGAACTGCGCGCACCGGACATCATCATCCGCAACGAAAAGCGCATGCTGCAGGAGTCCGTGGACGCCTTGTTCGACAACGGTCGTCGTGGCCGCGTCATCACCGGCGCCAACAAGCGGCCGCTGAAGTCGCTTGCTGACATGCTGAAAGGCAAGCAGGGCCGCTTCCGTCAGAACTTGCTCGGCAAGCGCGTCGATTACTCGGGCCGTTCGGTCATCGTGGTGGGTCCGGAACTGAAACTGCACCAGTGCGGGTTGCCAAAGAAGATGGCGCTCGAACTGTTCAAGCCGTTTATCTATGCCCGTCTTCAGGCGCTCGGCCAGGCCGCTACGGTCAAGCAGGCGAAGAAGCTCGTCGAGAAGGAAAAGCCGGAAGTCTGGGACGTCCTCGATGAGGTCATCCGCGAACATCCAGTGCTGCTGAACCGCGCGCCGACGCTCCATCGCTTGGGCATTCAGGCGTTCGAGCCGATCCTGATCGAAGGCAAGGCAATCCAGCTGCATCCGCTCGTCTGCTCGGCGTTCAACGCTGACTTCGATGGTGACCAGATGGCCGTGCACGTGCCGCTGTCGCTCGAAGCGCAGCTCGAAGCACGCGTGCTGATGATGTCGACGAACAACATTCTGCATCCGGCATCCGGCGCACCAATTATCGTGCCGTCGCAGGACATCGTGCTCGGCCTGTACTACGTGTCGTTGCTTGATACAGAACCGAAACAGACTCACGCTCAGATCGCTGAAAAAATTGCAGAGCGAGCAACTGCGCTAGCGAAAGCTGGCAAGCAACCGGACGAGGTCAAGCGCGAGACAACCAAGCTGGCGGCAGAACTTCGTGTGCATCAGATGCCGTTCTTCAAGGACCTGGAGAGAATAAACCATGCGCTCAATGCAAAAACTATTGGGCTGCATTCGCCGATCGAGTCGCAGTTCGAGTCAATCGACGTTACAGGCGAGAAGCGCCTTGACCGCGTCGAGACCACACCCGGGCGCATGCTACTCGGCGAACTCCTACCAAAGAAGCCGGGTATTTCTCTTGAACTTGTCAACCGGCTGCTGACCAAGAAGGCCATCTCTGGCCTGATCGACGCGGTCTACCGTAACTGCGGTCAGAAAGAGACGGTGATCTTCTGCGACCGCATCATGGCGCTTGGATTCCTTAACGCGTTCAAGGCCGGCATCTCGTTCGGCAAGGACGACATGGTGATCCCTGAGTCGAAGCCGCGCATCGTCGAGAAGACCTCTGGCGAAGTCCGTGACTTCGAGCAGCAGTACAACGACGGTCTGATTACCCAGCTTGAGAAGTACAACAAGGTCGTTGACGCTTGGTCGAAGTGCACGGACCAGATCGCCAAGGACATGATGGAAGGCATTTCCACCACAAAGAAAGATCCGAAGACCGGCCGCGATAAGCCGATCAACTCGGTCTACATGATGAGCCACTCGGGCGCGCGTGGGTCACCCACCCAGATGCGTCAGCTGGCCGCCATGCGCGGACTGATGACCAAGCCGTCGGGCGAGATCATCGAGACGCCGATTCTGTCGAACTTCAAAGAAGGCCTGTCGGTTCTCGAATACTTCAACTCGACTCACGGTGCCCGTAAGGGCCTCGCGGACACGGCGTTGAAAACGGCGAACTCTGGCTACCTGACCCGTCGTCTGGTTGACGTGGCGCAGGATTGCATCATCACCGAAGAAGACTGCGGCACCGAAGACGGCATCAAGGTCCAGGCCGTGGTCGACGCCGGTCAGGTGATTGTGCCCATCGGTCAGCGCGTTCTCGGCCGCACCACGGCTGAAGAAATCATCAATCCAGCGACTGGCGAAGTTGTGCTGAAGCGCAACCACCTGATCGAGGAAAAAGATGCGGAAGCCATTGAGAAGGCGCAAGTGCAGGAAGTCCGCATCCGTTCGGTGCTGACTTGCGCCACCGACATCAGCGTTTGCGGCAAATGCTACGGCCGCGATCTGGCGCGCGGTACGCCTGTCAACATTGGTGAAGCGGTCGGCGTTATTGCCGCCCAGTCCATCGGCGAACCGGGCACCCAGCTGACGATGCGCACGTTCCACATCGGCGGCGCCGCCAACGTGGTCGATACATCGTACTCGGAGAGTAACTTCAACGGCACCGTCAAGATCAAGAACCGCATTGTCGTCAAAGACAGCTCCGGCAAGTTGATCGTGATGGGGCGCAGCGTCGCGGTTGCCATTGTCGATCAGAGCGGCAAGGAACTCGCCGTCCAGAAGATCGTCTACGGCGCACGCCTGCTGGTGGACGAAGGCGATACCGTAAAGCGCGGCACCCGCCTCGCCCAATGGGATCCGTTCACCCGTCCGGTCATCACCGAAGTCGATGGCGTCGTGTCCTACGAAGATCTCGTGGAAGGCGGCTCGATGCGCGAGCTGACCGACGAAATGAAGGGCACCACCAACCGCGTCGTCAGCGATTGGCGCGCCTCGCCGAAGGGTGCAGACCTGAAGCCGGCCATTGTCATCAAAGATGCCAAAGGCAAGCCGATCAAGGTCTCGCGTGGCGGTGATGCTCGCTACTTGCTCGCCGTCGACTCGATTTTGTCCGTCGAGCCGGGTGCAACGGTGCATGCTGGCGACGTGCTCGCACGTATCCCGACGGCCTCGGCGAAGTCCGGCGACATCACCGGCGGTCTGCCGCGCGTTGCTGAACTGTTTGAAGCCCGCCGTCCGAAGGATCACGCGATCATCGCGGAAATCTCCGGCACGGTGGAGTTCGGCAAGGACTACAAGAACAAGCAGCGCATCCACATCAAGCCGGATGACGAGAACGAAGAGTCGGTTGAATATCTGATCCCGCGCGGCAAAAGCCTCGCAGTTCAGCATGGCGACCGCATCGAGCGTGGCGACTTCGTCTATGACGGCCATCCCGCACCGCACGACATCCTCGCGATCAAGGGCGTGGAAGAGCTGGCGAACTACCTGATCAATGAAATTCAGGACGTGTACCGCCTGCAGGGTGTGACGATCAACGACAAGCATATCGAAGTGATCGTGCGCCAGATGCTGCAGAAGGTGGAAATCGTTGATCCGGGCGAGACCGACCTGATCAAGAGCGAACAGTTGGATCGCGGCGAACTGGAAGCGATTAACGCGCAGACCGAGAAGGCTGGCAAGAAGGTCGCCACCTTCATTCCAGTGCTGCTCGGCATCACTAAGGCGTCGCTGCAGACCCGCTCGTTTATCTCAGCGGCCTCGTTCCAGGAAACGACGCGCGTCCTCACCGACGCCGCCGTCAATGGCAAGACCGATACGCTCGACGGTCTAAAAGAAAACGTCATCGTCGGCCGTTTGATCCCGGCCGGTACTGGTGGCATGCTGCGTCGTCTGCGTCGCATCGCTGCCAAGCGTGACGATCTGATCGCCAAAGAAAATGCCCGTGGCGACGGATCTGACAAAGCGATTGAGGGCGATGCCCAGCGTCGCCGCCGTCGTCCTGCCGTGGAAGATGTGGCTGAATAACTGCTGAGAGAGTGGCACACATGTGCCACTCTCTCAGATCTCGATAACTGCGACGCTTTGGCATAGCATCCAACCAAAATACTGCATCTGAGTCGCGGATGAATGGTTGACCAGGGCGTTTCGGGTGTATATGACTGCCTAACGAAAGCGGCATGGTGGTAGGCCTGTTGATGCGGATTTATCCGCTGGCCTAAACGCTACCGCAGCCAAGCTTAGAATAATCTGGGATCCACGACTTTCGGGCAAAGCTCGGATAGTCCTCTGGACACATGCTGGGCACCACATTCGTGGAGCCCGGTAAATCGTACTTGTTGGGATCGTGGGCCAACTGGACCCGTAACAACTGAGAGAATTCGTCGTGGTGTCGCTGCAAAGCTGACGCCTCAGTCAAGTGGATAAGGGCGCATGCCAACCATACAACAGCTGATCCGCAAGCCGCGTGAGCCGAAAATTTATCGCGAGAAATCGCGCCACATGGAAGCTTGCCCGCAGAAGCGGGGTGTTTGTACGCGCGTTTACACGACCACTCCAAAGAAGCCAAACTCGGCGCTTCGTAAAGTTGCAAAGATCCGCCTGACCAATGGCTTCGAAGTCATCGGTTACATTCCGGGCGAAGGCCATAACCTGCAGGAGCACTCCGTTGTGCTCATCCGCGGCGGCCGCGTTAAAGATCTTCCCGGCGTTCGTTATCACATCATCCGCGGCGTTCTCGATACGCAGGGTGTTGGTGATCGTCGCCAGCGTCGTTCGAAGTACGGCGCTAAGCGTCCGAAGTAAGTGTCGATGCCGGTCGGCAATCAGTCGATGGGTATTTGGTTCTCTCGTTAGATTATTAAGGGCAGATCGCCATGTCACGTCGGCACAAGGCTGAAAAGCGCGAAGTCAATCCGGACCCGAAGTTCGGTGATCTCGTGTTGACCAAATTCATGAACGCTGTGATGGAGCAGGGCAAAAAGTCCGTCGCAGAAAATATCGTCTACGGCGCGCTGGAGCGCATGGAGACGAAGGCAAAGTCGGATCCGATTGCGATGTTCCGCTCCGCGCTCGACAATGTTATGCCTGCACTTGAAGTTCGTTCCCGCCGCGTCGGTGGTGCAACGTACCAAGTGCCCGTGGAAGTGCGGACAGAGCGTCGTCAAGCCCTGGCGATCCGTTGGATCATCAATGCGGCACGCGCCCGGAACGAGAATACGATGGTTGAGCGGCTGTCTGGCGAATTGATTGACGCTGCAAATAATCGCGGAACTGCAGTTAAAAAGCGCGAAGACACGCACAAGATGGCCGAGGCCAACCGTGCATTCTCGCATTATCGCTGGTAACAGGCTCTGTTACTCGCGTTTTTGAACGAAATTCGGAGGCCATGTCATGGCTCGCACGCATAAAATCGAAGACTATCGCAACTTCGGCATCATGGCCCACATTGATGCTGGGAAAACCACGACCACTGAGCGCGTGCTGTACTACACCGGCAAGTCGCACAAGGTTGGCGAAGTGCACGACGGCGCTGCCACCATGGATTTCATGGAGCAGGAAGCTGAGCGCGGGATTACCATCACATCCGCCGCGACGACCTGCTTCTGGAATGGCAAACGCCTGAATATCATCGATACCCCCGGCCACGTCGATTTCACGATTGAAGTTGAGCGCTCGTTGCGCGTGCTTGATGGCGCTGTTTGCGTGCTTGATTCGAACCAGGGCGTTGAGCCGCAGACCGAAACGGTCTGGCGTCAGGGCGACAAGTACAATGTGCCGCGCATCATCTTCGCGAACAAGATGGACAAAACCGGCGCTGACTTCTTTATGTGCCTGGACGACATCAAAGAAAAGCTCGCCGCCCCGGCTGTGCCGCTGCAGTTGCCGATTGGTTCAGAGAACAACTTCCGTGGCCTCATCGACCTATTAAAGATGAAAGCTATCCTGTGGGATGGCGACGGCAAGGATGCAAAGTTCGCCGAGTTTGATATTCCGGCTGATCTGCTCGATAAGGCCGTTGAGTATCGCGCTAAAATGATCGAGGCCGCCGTCGAAATGGACGATGCCGCCATGGAAGCTTATCTGGACGGCAAAGAGCCGGATATCGATACGCTGAAGCGCCTGATCCGTAAGGCGACTGTCACGCGCAAGTTCTACCCAATGATGTGCGGTTCGGCGTTCAAGAACAAGGGCGTGCAGCAGTTGCTCGACGCTGTTGTGGATTATCTGCCGGCACCGTCAGACCGCGAAGCCTACAAGTGCATTGACATGAAGACCGATCTGGAGACCATCCGCAAGCCGCTCGACTCTGAGCCGCTGTCGATGATTGCTTTCAAGATCATGAGCTTCCCGCACGTCGGCTCGCTAACGTTTTGCCGTATTTACTCGGGCAAGCTCGACAAGGGTATGGCGCTAGCACAGACCACACGTGATAAGAAAGAGCGCGTTGGTATGGTCTACGAAATGCACGCTGACAAGCGCAACGCCGTTGATTCAGCTTACGCCGGTGATATCGTCGCTTTGGCCGGCCTGAAGGATACCCGCACGGGTGAAACTCTGAGCGACGCCAACAAACCGGTGTTGCTCGAGAAGATGGAGTTCCCGAACCCGGTTATCGAAATGTCGGTGGAGCCCAAGACTAAGGGTGACAACGAAAAGATGGCTACAGTGCTGCATATGCTGGCGCTTGAAGATCCGTCGTTCCGGGTGTCTGTCGACCAGGAAAGCGGCCAGACCATCCTCAAAGGCATGGGCGAACTGCATCTGGATATTAAAGTCGATATCATGCGTCGTGAGCCGCACAACATCGAAGTCAACGTCGGCGCGCCGCAAGTTGCCTATCGCGAAACCCTCGCTAAGGCCGTTGACATCGACTACACGCACAAGAAGCAGACCGGTGGCACCGGTCAGTTCGCACGCGTCAAAATGAAGCTTGAGCCGAACGAAATTGGCGCAGGTAACGTGTTTGAAGCGTCGATCATCGGAGGTACTGTTCCGAAGGAATACATTCCGGGCGTTGAAAAGGGTGTGAATAGCATCTGGGACAACGGCGTTCTGATCGGCTTCCCGATTGTCGACATGAAGGTGACGCTGCATGACGGCGCCTACCATGAAGTCGACTCCTCGGCGATTGCCTTCGAAATCGCCTCGCGTGCAGCGATGAAGGAAGGCTGCGATAAGGCCGGTATCAAGCTTCTCGAGCCGATCATGGACGTTGAAGTGGTGAGCCCGGGCGATTTTGTCGGCGGTGTTATCGGCGACATCAACAGCCGCCGCGGCCAGATCCGTGATCAGCAGATGCGCGGTAACGCGACGGTCATTCGCGCCAACGTACCGCTGGCCAACATGTTTGGATACGTCAGCCAGCTGCGCTCGATGAGCCAGGGGCGCGCCTCCTACACGATGCAGTTCGCCCATTATGCGGAAGTGCCGCGTAACGTGGCGGAAGAAGTCAAGGCGAAGTACGCCTAATTAGTGGCCCTAGGCCGCAACAGTCAACGTCGTAAGACACAGTTCAGAGCAGGAGCTCCCCATGGGTAAGGCAAAGTTTGAGCGGACGAAACCGCATTGCAACATCGGCACGATTGGCCACGTTGACCACGGCAAGACGTCGCTG